>CALKXO010000448.1 GCA_938003615.1 uncultured Pirellulaceae bacterium
AAAGCTGAGCGTGATCGCTCGTAACGATTGAACCTTCGAGTCATCAGGTTGGTAGTTCGTTGCCTCAAGGTTAAGGAAATTTGCTTTTTCAGTATCGCCTTTGAGACTCCAGGCATTCGCGAGACTAGCTTTTACCCGATACTTCTGCCGATCGGTTAGCTTGTCGTAACTATGCCGAAGTAATTCTTCCAAACGGTCAATCACAACATCAGCTTTTCTCGCTTTCAGTGCTTTCCCGATTGCGTCAATTTGCGAATCAAAATCGCTTTTCTCAATCGTGAGATTGCTGTTTGCAGCGAAGTTAAACTGGTCACCACTGCCATTATGAACTTGCCTGTTAAAATTGAGGAAATTCGAGATCGAGAAGTTCGATGGCACGATAGTGTCGGGCGATCGAGTTCGAAAATCGAGATAAAGAAGGAGTAGACTGATTGGGATTACGGCCAACTCCAGAGTCCATGGAGCGGAGTCTCCAAAAATCAGCCAGAACGTTGTTTCCAGCTTTTGTGCTTGAAGCTCCCCACCTAAATCCAAAGCTGGGAATGCTCTGATTGAAAGATACGCTGACACAAGCCAACTGAAAGCGTTGAAGTAGCGGCGACTCGGGTGATAGTAGAGGTACAGACCAAAAGCTATGGTGCCCAAGATGAAAATTGGCAAACTAATTTTGAGCGGTAATACGAGTCCACCAACTATGCCGATAACCAGAACGACGCAACAAGCAAGTAGTTTCCAGCGATCCATCATTTAGTTCTCCCGTTCAAAGCCGCGAACGAAAGTCGCTCGCATTCTTAATGGTTGGGTTTATTCGATGCATTTGCAAGGTCTGGCGTTTACAAAGTAACTGATTCAGGAAATTTTGACCGGACAAATCCAATCGGGAGGAGTGAGGGATCATTTCTTGGGTCGCTTTCCAGGAGTAGGTAACGGCTGCTTGGTCCCGCGAGGCAAAATTCCGAATATGAAGCAGCGAAGCCTTACGCATTCAGGTGCTGCTCGATTGATTGACCGCTTTGAATCTTGAGGCGAAGGTATAGGGGACGCAGCTGAAATTCGGAGCAAAACTGCCGCTTATTCGCGCATCGGTCACATCAAGCGGAAGGCTCGAACGTAAATCGCCAATCTGCGTCGATGTGAATCGTCGAACGCAGAAATTCGCTTGCGCCAGCGTGCGAGATCTACTATTGGAAATCATGCACATGGTTTCGCTGAGTTCACTACGGCTGCATCCGCATGCCGATCTGGTGCCTATGATGTCTGCGGTTCAAGCAAGCGAGTTTGAGGCGGATGTTGCGGCCAGAGGGATTCGTGTTCCAATCGAAATCATCGACGGCAACGTCGTTATCGATGGTCGCAGTCGATATCTGGCTGCCAAGAAGCTTGGTCTTGAGCAAGTGCCAATTGTTGATGCCAAGATCAACGATGAAGATCCAGTTCTTTATATGTTACGTGCCGCTTCCAAACGGCGGCATCTAACAGAAGACCAGCTTGCCTGTCTGGCACTGGAAGAAATGAAGATACTTGCTTCGCGATCGAGAACAGAGCGAGCCCGGAAGGCAGGCCAAGGCAATCGTGCCGACAACTTGGCGGACGATGGGGCCGCCAAGCTACGCGATCGCAGATCAGATGCACGATCGGTTGTTTCTTCACGATACGGAGTTTCAGAACGAAAGATTCGTGCCGCCAAAAAAATTGAGCTGCTCTCGCCCGAACTGTTTGAGCAGGCCAAGTCTGGCAAGACTCGACTGGCAGAAGCCCGGCGGCAGGCCGAACGCCAAGCCAGAGCCGAGGAGCTTGAAGTTCAATTCGAAGTCGCTGCGCGATCGAATGCTGCCGTTGATTGGGAGATTCGACTTGGTGACTGTTTGAATGAACTAAAGCAGATTGAACCGGGATCGGTCAAACTCATTTTTGCTGATCCACCGTACAATATTGGAATCGACTACGGTGACGGTTCGGGTTCTGATTTGCTTCCGGTCGGTGAGTATCTCGATTGGTGCCGTCAGTGGATCGCTGCCTGCATCCCTCTACTCACCGACGATGGCAGTCTGTGGGTAATGATCAACGATCAACATGCTGACTATTTCGGTCTCATGTTACGTGAAACAGGCATGCCAAGGCGGGCTTGGATCAAGTGGTATGAAACCTTTGGCGTGAACTGTGAGAGAAACTTCAACCGTTGTTCACGGCACATTTTCTATCACGTCAAAGACTCCAAGCAATTCACCTTCAACAAGGAAGCGATCACACAGCCATCGGCACGCCTAGAACGTTATCAGGATCAGCGAGCGGCCCTTGGGGGCAAGCTGTGGGACAACGTCTGGTGTATTCCAAGACTGGTTGAAAACAGCCGCGAGCGGATCCTAGGCTTTCCGACTCAATTGCCATTGGATCTGGTCCGTCCCATCGTGTCGTGTGCCAGTGATCCGGGTGATCTGGTGCTTGATCCGTTTTGCGGGAGCGGCACCACAGGAGTGGCCGTGATTGAATCGCATCGCAGGTTTATTGGCGTTGAGAAGAATCGAAATTATCAGGAACTGGCCAGTAAGCGGCTGACGACGACTTTGAGTCTTGCGTCGTAGATCCATTCGAACCTTCTCGCACTCGTGCCAACACAACGCGGGCGAGTTTCCTTGGCCCAATATTGCTGCCGTGTCACGATTTTATTGACGTTTGATCCAAATCCTGCTGTTCTTCCCTGTGCATGGATTCATTGCCGCTGCACTTTAGCAACTGCCGGATCGCGTTCAAGTCTCGGCTGCAGACGCTGCCGCTACGCTCCGCATCTTCGCCGCCCAGCAAGCTGGCCTGCGGGACTGGATCACGATCCTCGTCGCAGTTGCCCTACATTTGGCGTCATTCATTCAAACAAAGGAGAACACCAATGACAGATTCTAAAAACAAACCTATTGATTCCATTCGTGACGGAGGCCTGACGGTTTCCATTTGGGCCAACGAGTCAGAACACGGCACCCGCTACAGCGTTGAGCTGACTCGCAGCTACAAGGATGCGGAAGACCAATGGCAGACGACCCACTCCCTCTCCAATGGAGAAGTCCTTCGTGGCAGCCGTTTATTGACACTGGCCTATGACCGGATTCTCCAACTCAAATCCAACAACTGATTGAGGTTCAATCTCGGGGCTCCTGCGGGAGCCCCGTCTTTACAAACAAAACTTGTCTCCAAGGAGGGAAACATGACCGAATTACTGACCACCCAAGATCTGTTCACGCTGAATATCGGCAGTCATGGAACTGCTCGAACCGTTGAAGTCCGGTGTATTGGAACTGGGCAGGTCGTTGCCCGATTTGATTTTGAACAAGATGAGGCTTATGCAAGGCTTCACGCAGCACGGTTCGCCGAGGGGCTTGCAACGGTCTACTCTTACGGCGCTTGCCTCGATACACATGGCCTGTTGGTCTCTGACGAACACCTCGATCGAAAATACTGCTGGCCTGAAGAAATCAGCATCGAGGAACTTGAAGGATAGTCGTCATTCTAGAGGCAGCGAAGCCTGAGCCGAATTTTCTCTGCGTCGGTAGCCTTTTACGAAGGCCAGCCGATCGCCGTTGAACATGAATCGAATGTTCACAAAGAACACGCCGTCAGACGGACTGCGATATAAGAATTCCTTGTCAAGCAGTTCTCGCAGCCCACGACGGTAGGTTCGCTGGGTCAGGCCTTCGACACGGCTCGAAGCCGCGTAAAAGCTCAGCATCACTCGGTCTTCGCCGGGATTCTCCTGTAGCTCGCGATAGACAATCTCAAAGAGCATCAGTCCCGATTTGCTCAAACCGGCAGCTTGTTTGACTCCTGCAAGAAACAGTTTCACAAACCGTGTGTCGTCGACTTCTTCGTACTCGTAGAACCCGGCCCCTCCCACATTGAGTATTTCACCTGAACCGGGATCAAGAACGAAGCCTTTCTGTTCGTTTCCATATCGAACTTTCTTTTTCTTGCCAATCTCGTTGGTTTCAGGTACCGATGGATTCTTGCTGTAAATCGGAATCCCTTGCTTTTCTCCGATGATATTTGGCATGTGTTGTCCGTTTTCGGACATATCGAACCTCCTGTTTTGTCCATGTTCCGCCAGCAACTTGTCCGACGCCGGACAGAATGTCAATCATTTTCTGACCGTTGGCGGACAGCTTTTGTCCGCGTCTGGACAGAAACTGGCCGGACGTTTTGAGGGTTTCTGCGGGTTACCGGACTGATCTCTTCTTACATATAAAAAGGAGCCCTCTGAAGGTTCGGGGACTTATCCACGTTGATCGGATCGTGTGCGCCTCATCACGCTGACGCGATTCGAGCTGGGTGGGTAAGTCGATCTCGACGGTGGCTTGAAGGAAAGACTTCAAGCTTCGCTTGTGGATAAAAATGCATGGGCTGACGCCCATCAATCTTTTGATCATCACCTGCCCTCCGCTTCGCTCCGCCCCATGCTTCGCATGGCCTGAAATGCGTTGAGCAAAGCTCAACAAAATCATTGTTTTGAGGTTCGCTAGCGCGAACCAGTTTGCTCGGCATGGGGTATGAATGTTTGGCAAGCGAAGTGCCTCAAATTCGCCGTCTCGATGCCTTGGGAGAGCCAAGTTGATTTTTTTGGCCGCCGGTTAGCCTCAGGATCAAGAAGGGGCTGAGAGCGAAACTTTCGATACTCTACCGCCTTGTTTCTGATCGCTTCGCTGAAACTGCGTTGAACGAGAATCTCGTGTTCCGAATGTGTTGGCTCCGCCAGCTCACTCATCTGCGATCAATTCACTGGCTCCGTTGAATAGTGGCCCGCCGTTTCGGCGGCTTGAATCTTTGGCTGAGGGGGACACCCCCGATACCGTCAAGACCAAGACAAGCGGATGGCATGGCTCCTCCCCATCTTCCGCATTCCGCTACGCTGCATTTGTGCAGACAGGGCCCCTCCAATCCGTCCGGCCTGTGACTGAGAGTTGGTTCATTGGACCAAGCATTCCACGCGGTTGAACCGTGATCTTGGCCGCAAGAGGTGGGGTGATGAAGGCTATGCCATAGAAGAGTTGGTGGCTGAGATTGGAGCAGTATTCCTGTGTGCCCTCGCCAGAGGTCAGAAATGATCGCGCAGCCTATATCAATAGCTGATTACCCGTTTTGAAGGAAGATAAACGGGCCATTTTCACAGCGGCTTCGATGGCCTCAAAAGCGGCTGACTACTTGCAAAAGAACACGGAGGGCACACCACCAAGATGTTTCTTTTAAAGATAAGTGGATCATCATTTTTCGGGCCGTTCTTTTTCACTAGACAGCCCCGTTTGACTTAACCCAAATCACGAGAATCATCGATCACCGCCTGCCGCGTACTTAAGACACGCAGGATACTCACTCTCGAATCGTCGATTGTGAACAACACTCGATGCGTATGTTTTGATGACGTACCAAAGAAGAGATGATAAATCTCTCGTTTCAGCAGCTTGGATTCGTAAGCCAGCGTGCAACGTTTCGGCATGTGCTCAAGTGAATAGATTTTCTCGAGGATCGAACAGTACCATGTCTCAGCCTCAGTGACGGATCTATGCTCACCCCACCATTCGACGTTGTGACGAAGATCGGCTTGCGCCGCATCCGAAATAACAACTGAAAACACTAACTATCGTCTCGTTGAGTGAAGCCCATTTCTGCACGAAACGCTCGATCGAAATCCGCCAGAGGCGTTACACGCCCCGCATCAATGTCCGCAAGTCCTTCGCGGACTGCTTCGAGGTCAGACGCTTGCTGAATCATCAGATTGACGTATTCTTCAACGCTGCTTAGTCCGGCTGCTTTGGCAGCTTGTATAGCAGCGGCTTCGTTCGAAATCTGAATTTGCATAGCCGTAATCCTTGTATCCTGATTTTTTTGAGTAATATCAGTTGACATGATTTTTGCACGACACACTCGATTTGTCAAAGGAAACTTTGACTCAGCGGGCGTGCTGACGGTCGTTGAGAGGTGCATAATTCTGGACTCGATGTTGCTTGAACTGTGAGCCTCAAAGCTCGCCAAAAAACGTTTACATCCTTCCCGGCTTGCTTTAGCGTCACTGCATGATGGAGCGTTAACAACTCCCAAAAACTACGATTTAGGCTTCGCAGACATAAAAAGCCTCCCACTGAGTTGGGAGGACGGCGAAATAGAATACTGCCCTGCAGAAATACGTCGTGGGCCATTTTTGGGCTTTGTTAAACCTCCCAGCACCACTCAGTTGGAGGAAGAACTATGAGTAAGCCCACCAATACCGACCCGTCTCAAGCAACCCAGTATTGGCGATTGCTTTGCAATTACCGAAAGCTCGACGCCCGTTCCAGACGCAGCATCGACCAGCTTGTTGAAGCTCTGGTTAATGATCTTCCTATTGAGCCAGGCTGATGCTCTCGATCGTCGGGCGAGCCACGCTCAGTGTTCTAGCGTCGCAACACAACAATGGTTCTTTGGTCATTAGTCTGCGTATAATTCTCATTCGCAGTAACGAGTACGCGTCTTTGTTTTGCCGCGTTTCGGAATCGGGAATACCGTTGAATCGCCCCTGATGTCGAATACAATAAGGAGCGGCCTCTCCGGCCGCACAATTTGAAATGACGCGTGAGCGTCGTGCTGCTTTGCAGGAAATCACCAACCTGAGCCTTATGGCTCTTGTATTCGTACAGAAGCAGTACCACAGCCGCGCTCCCGAACGGGAGCGTTGGCCGGGTACTGTTCTGTACGCCCTTTGGTGAGGGTCCTGCAAGCGGGCTTGTTCCAACGCTCCTTTTTTGGAATGCCGCTTTTATGGTTTCGCCTCTTTCATCGCCAACACCGGACAATAATCAAGGCAGTCGTTTTCCGATGGACGACGCGACATGGCAAGCCATCATTTGTGAGCTTGGCCTCCCGCCGCAGGAAGCCTGCGTCGTTGAGCTAATTCTCGTTGGCAGGCAAGATGCCGAGATTGCCGCTGACATGAATTTGGCCGTTCCGACGATTCGCATGTATCTCAGGCGAACTTTTGATCGAACGGCTACCAATAATCGCCTGCAACTGGTGTTGAGAATCTTTGGCATGGCCCAGCAGGTCGTTGCAGCAAATCCAAACACGGCGTAGTTCGTTGAGAATGTCATTGTTGATGATGACATCATCAGTAACGACATTGTTGACGATGTCTTGCTCAAGCAATTTGACGACGTAGATTGGGAGACCATTTTGCAGGCCGAGAATGGCTCCAACGGGAGCCGGCGGCCTGGACCCTCACCAATCGAAAGAAGATGCGACATGACTCTTAATCAACGATGTATTTGGATGCTGGTGGCCTGTTGCTTACCTGCTGAGACACACGCTCAGATAACAGATTTCAACAATCTCAGCGGTTGGACCTACAACCAAACGGACTCAGGATTGCCGGCAGCGGTTGGCACCGACTTTATCACCCTCACCACTGGTCGTAACCAAAATCGAAGCGTTTGGTTTAATACCAAACAGAATATCGATCAGTTCACTGCCTCGTTCCGCTATGAATCTACAGGTGTGTCCATTGGTGGTTTGTCGTTCATTGTTCATGACGATCCAGAGGGTCTCGATGTTGCCAGTAGTCCGGGAACTTTGTTTGGATTCCGCGGAATTAGTCCCAGTGCCGCGGTCACGATTGAACGTGTTGGTAGCGGTTTTGGAACGGCTCTTCAAACAGGAATCTTTCGTAATGGCATCGGCGGCACCGGTTCGGAACGTATTCCATCGGCCGAAGAATTGGATGTTACTATCCGCTACGACGGATCGTTGATCAATGTGACCATTGATGATGGCGTGAACACTCCGTTCGTACGCAATACGATTATCACTCCGAGCCTAGCCGACGCACTCGGTTCAAGCGAAGCATTTGTTGGGTTTGGGGCCGCTGTGGGCGATCGTTCCTCGCAGTTCACCCAAACAATTCGTGACTTCCGGTTTACCAGTTCCGCAGCGGCTGTTCCAGAGCCATCGGCAGCAATCGCCCTACTCGGCGTCGCCACGCTGTCCACTATTCGCCGCAGACGATAAGCAGGCGTCATCTCTCACATGCGTTGCCCCGCTACTGGGCAACGCTTCTTCCAACACGTATCGCTGATTGATTTAGTGATCAGCGTGCGTGTCTTTCGTGGTCGCATAGAAGCCACACCAAGCGTTCTGCCAGTGAGCTATTTGAATCCGCCACCGATCCAATCAAGCCAAGAATCGGTTCCCCCTAAAGGTCTCCCCCAATTCTTAGCGTGATTCGCACGCGAGTGCCTCGCTTCGGCTATGGCCAATTCTTTTTGCTCTTTGTCAGGCCGCCAAGGTTGGTGGCTCAAAACAAACGAAAGGACTCAAACTATGTCAGATATTAAAAACAAACCCGCAGATACCCTACGCGATAGAACGCTGAAAGCCGTCATCTGGGCCAATGCCACCGAGAAAGGTACTCGCTACACCGTCGACTTGATCCGTAGCTATCAAAACAATGCTGGCGACTGGACAGAGACTCACCAGCTCTCCAATGGCGAGATATTGCGAGGCAGCCGGCTGCTGCAACTGGCCTACGATCGCATCTTTCAATTGCGTAGCGAAGAGAAGGTGCAGTCATGATCCAAGACATCAACCCCAAGCAACTCAATCAAGAACTGCAACAGTACACCGGAGGAGATCAACGCTACCGACATAGGTTTAATTTAGAAGTGATCTATACCGATGGCCTAAGGCATCTTGCCCAAAGTGCGGAGGCTTACTGGCTCCTTGACGCCATCGCCAGCTGGCTCGGTTCACCAATTTTTCGTAGGGCCGCAGCAAACGACGTGCGTATCGGAGAGATGCATTTCTGGCGACTGATCGTCGATCGCGAAGAATCGATCGCAACCCTACACGCTGAGGCGGACTGCGACGTG
>CALKXO010000449.1 GCA_938003615.1 uncultured Pirellulaceae bacterium
GCGACAGATGCGTCTGCATCAAAAGGTGTGCCCCGACGACTTTTGATCATCTTTTCTGAAACCGATTCAGCCAGTTCTTCTCGCAGAAAGTCTACCCAGTAAACTTCCACAGCAATGGTGACTCCTGAATCAAACGCAACGAGGACTTCAACGGTACTTCTCCCCTTCTTGATTCTGAAACCGGGATCGGGAACTGTCCAGCCAAGCTGACCAATGTAGAGAGAGTCGTCGACACGGCGCAAATCTTCGTTGAGAACAACTCGTTCCCGACGCGTTTGCCGCCCATCAGCTCCCTTCTTCAAATTCTTCTTCAACTGGTAAATCCAGTTTTCAACGCGACTCTGACTACGCTCTTCCAGACTCGGGTAGTAGGCGGGAAACTGATCTTCCGGAATGTCATCAATGCCAATGCTTATCTGGCAGCCATTTGGTGGAGACTCTTCTTTGAACTTTGGAAATGGCTCCGCGACCGATTTATGAGCCGCCCGCAGCAGTGTTTCTCGGTTGCTGGAAATCCATGTCTCGTTTCCAAAGTAGTCGTCGGCCAACCGGCGTTCCGAAGCCAACGCACCGTGAAGCCTGTCCCACAATACGCGGCCGTTGCTGCACGAGATTATCGCAAGCAGTTTGGCTGTCTCCAGCATCCCGGTTTTGTTGTGAAAGAGACTGCTTCGGAGGTGGCCGATCGCGGGTTCTTCCGGCGAAACGTACTCCGGGAAGTGAATCGCGAATCGAATGCAAATTGGATAAACCCGTTCTGCCGAGTCTTCTTCTTCGGCGGGCAGATATCGGTCAAACGAGTACGCGAGAATTTCGTGCCTCCCTTCACCGACAAATTCACATTCGGAAAGGTCAATAACTCGCTCCTCAGATTCATCAATTCGCCATGAAGGCCATTTATCAGCAAGCTTCTTCAGATTTGGTTCCATTGGCTTGAGCGTCGTTCGGATTAAGTTTTTAAGCCCTACAACTCCAGTTGGCAATTCGAATTCCTCTGTTGCAGCGGTTAGTTGTCCGTGCGGACCAAATCATCTGCAATCGTCCCATAGACTCCGATTTCGACTTGGCCCTTAAACTTTTCCCAACACAAAAGCATTGGAACCGGATGCCGAAATACGACCCAGCCCTCAAGATTGACATCCATGGGAAGCTTCTGTCGCTTCAGCAACTTTAGACGAAGTTGTTGCAAGACTTCCATTCGGTGAAGGTGCTTTCTCAGTTCGTCTTTCTTCAATTTCCTGCCATCCTGCCGCATTTCACCTCGGTAGTCGTTCAGCTGTTCGGCGATTTCCCCCGGCGTCTTTTTATATTGGAGGTGTTTACACTCTATCGCAAGCAGCCGCTTCGATTTTTCGTGATATGCAAGCAGGTCGACGTCGCCAAGTCTGAGTTTCTTGAGGTCGCCAAGTATTTCATCTTTGCTAAAACCGAGAAGAGCTGTGACTTCATTTTCCTTTGCAATGATTCTATACCCAATTTCTTCAAGTCGAACAGCAAGTAGCGACACAAATCTGTCACCACGTATGCTGTTTTCCGTGCCGTGCCAACTTCGCATCTCGTCACTCCGACAAAATTTAAGGTTGATCTCAGCTTCGTGGTATAAACGTAGGGAATACTCGAGTGACTCTCGAATCAGTCCGGGTGACAAAATTAATATGGGGTCAGCTTCGGAATTTAATCCCACGACTGGTTTTCTATTCAACGACATTCGACGACCAAATCGCCACGGATCAACATCTTCGTCGGCCAAATCATCGGGAAAAGTCCGGTATCCTTGGCGTGACGGCAAAAGTAGCTCGTTGATGATCGTGGCACACTTCTTTCTGGGAACATGTGGACTTAGCTTTTCGATAAGCTCGTTCTGAGTGGTTACGAAAACCAAGCTGCTTGTTTCCTGTCCAAAATCTTCAACGCAATCGACGAATGAACGCATTTCACTAATTGAATACCCAAATTCGCATTCGAATGCAGTATTAAAGTCTGGATCAATTCCAATGGACTCAGTTGGCACAGGCTGACTCTCTTCGTAATTGCGTTCATAGTCATTCGACGTTGTCTCAACCCGATCGCGACTATTCATTCGCGCGTAGGGCTGTAGCACATCTAATTCGTAATCAATTTCTGCGTGAACGTCTCCCAGTGGAGTAATCAACAATTTTGGCGGCATCCATTCCCACCAAATGGCGTTGAACCAGCCACCGAACTGAAAAATCAAGTAAGCTTTCGCCATCAACCGCGAAAGTTCTAGTTCGCCCGGAGTTCGACCTCCAGCTTCGGCACAACTTGCAACGCCGAATTCAACTAAAAGTCTACATGGCAGGATTGCATTGTTCGCTTGAAGGTCTTTTCCGATTATCTGTTGCTGCTTATCCAGCTGATCCGAGTTGATAGCCATATTGGCCCGGCCAGTTCGAAGCCAATGAGTACGCTCGATCTTTGCAGCCTCGTAGTTTCGCAGGGCGAGAGATACTAACGCATTCTTGTTGAATCCACCTAGCTGATTGCAGAGTTCATCTTCCAGGTTTCGCAATAACTTTCTTAGAAACGCAAGGCAATCATCTTTGTTTTCTATCAATGCTCTCCCTTTTTCTCGTGGCTCAACAGAAAACGCAATTCCTAGTTTGAGCAACTCGATATCCAAATCGTTAAAATGAATCGTTCGGTTCAACGCGTCGCTTCGAGCACGATCCCGATAGGAATTGGCGTGAAAACAATGCACTTGACGAGCATCATCATTGGGGACAATCTCCTGCTCGAGCTGCTCAAGTTTCTCGGGCTCCAGTGAGACAGTTGCTAGTTGAAAAAACGCTTTGCATAAAGACCGCACGAAGGCTCGCTCGGCGATATTTTCAGGGACACGCTGTCCAAGCCAGAAGGTTTCACCAACTGCGATGCAGCATCGAAATTGTCCCGGAGTTTCAATTTCAATGCTCCGCTCAATTTCGAATTTGTCAGAAGGCAGGACATCGCTGGCTTTGATCGTCTTGGTAAAGCCGCGATAAACCGCGACGATTTCCACAATTTGTGGAAGTTTAGTCCGCAGTTCGCGTTCCAGGACTGGGACAGATCTTCGCAGCCATGTCCTTAGCATTTCAAATTCGTTGTAGGATATCTCTTGCCCTTCTTCAGCGACCATCCGCCCCCACCAAATCCGGCTGCTGCTAGAGAGCGTAACTGCGACCGGAATTCCGTGCCGATCTCTCCTTTTAGCCATTGCATAGACAGCAACATCACCTAAGTCTGAAAGGCGATTCCCGCCAACTCGCCTCACGAGGCAAAACGATTTCGACGGTGATGGCAATCGCCGATAATCAGTCGATCGCCAATAATCTTGTCGCGACGCGGATAAGAAATTGCAACCGATGAACAACCCGCCACCATGTTCACGCACACGCGGATCCAATTCATTTGAATTGGTAACCTTTCCTTCGTCTGAGTGTTGAAATGCTAGTAGGTTCAGCAGGCCATTGTTGTTTTGAAGCTCAAGCCCCAGACGCTCAACTTTGCAACGCCAATCAAAAAGCCGAAATAAGTCCACGGGAGTGAAACTATATTTGTGATTCAAGACGTCAAAATCTGCGGCGGAAAGGAACTCGACATTCCAGTCGTCCTCCTTGGCCATGCACCGGCGTTCCAATCCTACGCCTCGCCCCACGCCACAGAATACAACTAGCGTCATTCCACGACTAAATCCATTCTCTTTTCTCGCAAAATCTCTCGCGGCAGCAATCGAATTAGCAATTCGATCATTGTCTTCTTTCGAGAGCATCTTTGGGGAGTTCAAGCCGGACAACGGCATGTCCAGAAAATCCTCAAGTAAGAAATAGAAGTGGACGTGAGCCCCCGACTCATCAATCGAAGAAAACTCTAAATGCGGAGTGCCACCATGATCCGCATAGAATGAAATAGGAGGCCGATTGCAAAGGCCGAGCAAACCTGACCGATCCCAGAGTTCGTGATAGGTGTTTTCAAGTTGTCCAACTAGTGTTGGACGGTATTGATTGATCATCAACTGGTTGCAAACCGCCATTCGGACTGCGAATGAGACAGCGGTTGGCATGCCGAATATAAACTTGTCCCCGGTTTCCCAAACAGGATACCTCTGGAACATCGAGTCAAGCAAATCTTGTTTGGCGATGGTTTCCAGGTAGTCTGGTGTAAGTGTGAAAAGATCAAGTTGATCCGACGTAATGCCAGCCTCGTTTAGTTCTTCGCGGGTGAACACTACGCACCCACATTTCATGAATTGAAGGTGTTGTTCGTCGAGAGTTTGCAGTGGATGCGGTTGGCCCGCTTGATACTCAATTAGCTCAATGCGTTGGCAGACTGCATCGGATAGCGCAAGAAGAGAATAGACTCGGTCTCGCAAGTTGTTGAAGTTCGGCGCGTTAGGAAACGTCTCAAGAATGTCTAGGATTCTTTGCAGGTAGAATGTTCCAGACTCCCAGATCCCTTCAAGCACTCTGAAGTTTCCATGGCTTGTGTGAACCAGCGAAACGAAAACGTCTTCTGCGGGGTCTTCTTTTCTGCCACAAATCCCTTCTCCCATTTCGGCGAAACAATTGCGAAGATCTTCATCGCCGATGACATTACACCCTTCGCAGGCAACCAAGGCGATATGCGCCAACGCTTCGAGGCGAACGCAATTCGATTGAAGTGTTGCGTCACATAACAGGGCACCAATTTTCGCCATGGTATCATCGCGATCGCAGGTTTCGAGTCGCTCGAATACCACCGAGTATTCTGACTTCAGAAGCGGTACATTAAAGGGCATCGCCATTAGCCGCATAAGTTCTTCAAGTTCTTCCGGAGGCATGTCAAAGCTTTTGTACTGCGAGTTCACGTGAGAATCCATTTATTGTGTCGTTAACGAAAGTGAATTGTCATCAGTTCCGGTGAGGGGAGGACTGTTGCGATTCGCCTGTTGCGAGTCTCGATTTGAGCCACATGAAAAGTAAGGCATTCCATGGGCTCCAAGATTGTCTGAGCGTATTGTTCGCGCTTGCTCTTGTCCGAAGGTAGCAGCACAATCAAAAACTCGTCATCAAATCGAGTTGCGATTCCAGTCGCATACTGGCTGCCATTTGGGGCAACCATTGTGAGTAATTTTTTGTCATTCAGCGTGCCTTCAAACGGCGTATTTTTGGGAATTTTGTCCAAAGGAACTACCATCTGCGCGTAAGCGGAATGGAAGGCTTGAGCAAGTCGAATTTTCGAAGCTTTGTCGCTAGAGGATTGTCTAACGTACTCGTTGAGAATGCCTGCTAAGTATTGTCCGGGATAGCTGAATACGTAGGAGTAGCCCAGCAATTCAAACATCGTCAAATGGGCTGACTGGAGCGCGCAAATAAACGCCGCCGCACAATCATCGCGTTCGATGATTGAATCAATGGTCACAGATGATTTTTCACCAACCTCAGAAGCCGGCAAGTGTGCAACAAAATCTACTGGATGGTTTTTTCTGGGCCCATTTCGGTGGAAAGCGCCTTTAACTGGCGCCCCCTTGAACTCAAACGATGGGCGAATCTGTTTATATAGTTTCTTGTCAGAAATTATCTCTTCAATCGAAGCAGTCCTCGCATTTATTGCGGCGTGAAACTCGGATTCGACGGCGCTGAAAACGTTGTCGACATCTTTTCGTTGAGGAACCCATGTCCTTGTGCAGCGAGGAATTGATTGGCTGAACACATGCCCCTTGATTAACTCCGCCTGTTCGTCCTTCAGCGTGATTGGGCATACGAAGTGAATCGGCGTTTCACCACGATTTTCAAAATAGTCTTTATTGAATTCGCCAATTCGCCGTGCGAGCTGGTTGTTCATTTGGTTGGCTTTCTTTCCAATTACGTTGAGCTAGTTTGCGCGTGCAGATATCCCTGCGCGGCAATCGACGAAACGCTGTCAAGCTGCATTAAATTGCCAGTTAGAGACTCCTTTCGAATACTGCGTGCGGCAAGTTCCTGGAGAATCATTGTGTTTTTCACCGCTTGGAAACTAGTCAAATCCAAAATTGACGCATCTGGGAAAATGCTCTGCTCATGGAGTGAGTCGCCATGAGTTTCTCGCCAATACCTTGCAAAGCTTGAATCTTGATTTTTTAATGCAAAGTTTGCGGAAGATGCAGCGACGTCAGCCAATTGGACACCACAGCAAGCCACTGAACCAGCGAAGCGAATTTTCTCGGCCAAGTTAAACGTTAGTTGTCCCGACAGTCCGTCAAAATCCAGTTTGCGGCAATCTGTTCTACCGACCATCGCGTCCATGAAGTCTTGGCCAGCTTTTAATGGCTTGGAGTCGTCACAGGTAACGATGAGAGGAACCATTTCTTCACCGCTAAGCTCGGCAAGCAGCGAACGCAATGCCGTGACGGACAACTCCAGAATCCACTTCGCAGCACCTGACTCACCATTTTCACCTTCAAACATCTTGAGTTCCGATTGAATCTCAGCTTGATTGCAAACGATAATTGTTAGAACCGAATTCATGAATTGGTCGGCTCCAGGGGATCGCTGCGCAAGGGAATCTACAACAGACACCAGCTTTTTTGCGTCCCGATCTCGCATCAGCTGTTGAAATTCGACCAGCGACTGATTCGCAAACTGGTCATTTGCCAAAGCAGAAAAATAGAACCCGTTCGCAATTAGCTTGTGAAGGCCGTTTGCATAGAAATATGTGCTGGCGTTACTAAGGATTGGCTCAATCATGTACTCATACAGTTTTCCAGCCAAGCAATACCGTTTGTGACAACAAACGACTTGATATTTTCCTGTGATCTTTTCAAGAATCCATTGGATTGTTTTTCGACCGGGATTGCTCCGTAGTAGTCTTGCCGTTTTTATTTCGTCTCCCGGCGGCTTGAATCTGGCCACAGCCTCCGCGAGGATCGAATCCGCTTCGTCTGGGGAAATGCAAACCGCAGCGTATGTGAAGTAAGGTTGATCCGGATGCCAAAGGTTGTTCCCGTCGTATCCAGATTCGTCGCAAAAAATAGTCTTCATATTATCCTGTCCGCTTTGATAAGTTCCCTCGTCTCAAACGAAGATGTCAGTAAACACGACAGTTTCAATTGCCGGATGTTCACAATTGGCTGGATTTCTAGGAACGAAAGATACAGAGCTACGTCAAGCGGCTTCCTGCAAGTAATTGTTCTGCGCGTCGCTCGAAGTCTGAGATAACCGATTCATATTCCTCGATTTCCTCGATGTTGCAACGCGGCCATGAATCCTCAAGTAATCCAACAAACTCGATCTTGCTGGTGACCAACTGCCTCTCTTTTTCCCACTCAAGCCACTTCTCTCCATCCTCCCCGAAGCGTTTGGGGAATAGGCAGTCCAGCACGACTCGACTCTTTCCCCGAGCCTTCTCCTCTATTTCGCAACCTTCCAACTCGACCACATCGACCTTCAGCGACTTTCCACTTCGGAAAATCACCACATAGGGGCCGATTTCATCGGCGAGCTTCTCCCAACGCTCAAACTCTTCAACCAACTCGAGTCCGTAACGGTCAATATCTTCTTTTCGCAATTCCAGTTCGGCGGCGTCGCTTTCTTTTTGCTCATCTTCTATCGCCTTTTGAATCTTCTTCGCTATGTCAGGCTGACGCATCAACTGATTGATTTTCTTGCCAACAAGCACTCGTGACACACCGTTTGGGAAAACCATTTCCGCTCTTTTGAAAAACTGTTTCTGCTGCCATGTCGGCTGAGCATCACGGATGAGAGCATTGGCTTCTGCAAATGTTGCTCGCCGAGGAATCTCCACACTAAACTTCTCCGCTTCGTCCCGCTGCGTACTAGTTGCAGGTCTATTGTCGCGCTGTTCGATAGCCTTCGATATTAAGTCGCTTGCTTTTCCTTTGGTGGCATCCGTTGGAATAGTCAAGCCAAGTGATTTCGCAAACGAAATTTGTCGATCTGTTGCCGGGTCTAGTTGCCAGTCTCCAGGCGGCGGGGCGTCTCGCTCATCGTTCACGGGGAAAGCGTCGACGACCTCTACCGTGACATTAGGTTCTGCGACAACCTGTTCTCCTCGCTTAGCCCATTGTCGCAAGATGCTTTGCAACGCTGCGCCAACCTGACGAGATTCATCTTTTGTGATTTGGTTATCTGCAAACACGTTCTTCAGTAGCTTCACAAGCGGCTTTCCCGGCCAACTATTCCGAACTTCTGGATTCGCGTTGATCCATTTGGCAAGCCCTACGATCTCTGATTTCGTCAGAACCCCATCCTGAACGATCTCTTTGCAAACGTTGATCAGAGCTTTTTGGTGATCCACCATATTCATCCTCAGTTGTTCGTTCCATTCGCAGGCTATCGGGAACGTTCACCGACACCTTGCAAAACGCTTCACACAAATACTGGGAGCCCACTACGCCCTTGCTACCTGGCTTATCAGCCTTGGGTTCCCCGGATGCAGTTTAACGTTTCGAGAGAGTTAGTGCGCAATTGAGGACTCAAAGAAGCGGGAGCCATCTTCTTTAATTAACGCCACATCAAGAAGATTTGAAGCGTTCCACAAATTGTGATTATATCGACTTCCCTACGCCCAACAGTTCTCTTCCTACCCGCCATCTGAGTAGAAGTCCTACCCGCCGTTTCGATTGGATAGATCAGCCTTGCCTCAAGCCAAGTGTTGGTTCTGTCAGCCGGAACCGGTGGCGTGCATCGGTTTTACTGAAAGGGTTTTTGCTTGGAGACTTCTGATGTCGGACAATGTCGCTAACAAACGGACAGTGCTTTCGCTGAGGCGGAAGGCTGAAACGATTTCATTTCTCAATGAGTTGATGACAGGAACGGTCTATTCAATGGATGACGCTGAGGCCCCACCGTGGTTCTCGGTCGGCAATATCTATCGGATTGATCTAACGCTCTATTACTACCATGCAGAGTCTGGCTCGGTTCGATGGGCGGATGGGTCAAGATTCGTTTACGCAAATGGTATGGAGCCATTTCAATTCTTCTGGAATGCGGACGACGAATTCTTCGGACGGCAATTGTCGGAAACAGAAACGTTTCGCTTCTGCCAATCAATGAACGTCAAACGATACACGTAGCAGTTTGACGCTGTTTGATCGTACGAAAAATGGCTGACGTATTTTTTCTCTCTCGTCGGCCTTCTGATGATGCCACGGGTCAAGGTCCGTGATCGCTCGCCGCGTCACTGCTGCTTTGCTGTGTTGTTTTGATTCTTTCGAAAAGTCTCCACCTTGACTGATCCGTGGGCGGTTGAAATCAGCCGCCGACAGGCAATCAAGTTGAAATTAATCGGCAGATGTCGGATGCCGAAATTTGGAGACACTTATGTCACTTACAGTAAAAGAGAAGGAACATTGGAAGGAAAGAATCGGACGACGAATCGACGCTGCGATTGAACAGCTGAAGTTGTCCGATGATGTTTCTGATGAATTGAAACGAATCGACGCAGAGGCAGTGAAGCATGCGGAATCCTCGCTGGGATTGGCGGAACTGACGAAACGCTTTCGCGAGTTAAGTGAAAGCAAGCAACGGTTGATTGAGCAATTGGAAGCTGTGTCTTTGCAGATGGATCAGAAGCTTGGAACAAGCAGTGGCTACTCGAGGTACTCCGATTCAAGCCTGCCCCACTTGGTGCAGAATAAGATTGACAGGCGGGCGAAAATTCACCGGCTTGTTTTGCTTAAGGCCAGTGAACTCGGATCCAAACTGCTGAAGCTTGAACGAGAAAAGGAAGATTTACTCGATACGGTCTGGCTGTCGACATCTACCAAGCAAATAAAACAGCTTTGGTCGGTCGTTGCGGAAATGCTGAACGTCGAACAGACGGAACTTCAGAAGCAAGCGATTGCGATGGATCCTGTTGATCCGGAAGCCAAATAGCGAATCCTCGCTACGAAAGCCGCTCGGTCCTCGGGCGGCTACTTTCCCAACGCGAATTCGGATTGAACTTGGCTACTCTTTTGACTCCAGACATGGAAGCAAAAAGGCTGACGAAATTTTTATCTCTCGTCGGCCTTTCTGATTATGCCACGGGATCAAGGTCCGTGATCGCTGGCAGCGTCACTGCTGCTTTTCTGTTTTGCCTTTGATTCTTTTGAAAAGGCTCCACCCTGACTATCCCGTGGGCGGCTCATTATTGGGCCGCCGGTTGGCCCATTTGATTTTTACTTGAAGCTGTCAAACCGGATGCAGCTGATATTCAAAGGGGCATACCTATGAAACGCGATGATGCAATTCAACTTGTAAAAGACGGTTTCGAACGATTGGAATCGGCACTGAAAACCGGGAAATCCGATGACTTGCTGAGGTACTTGGCGACGATGGCTCGTTTCCACAACTACAGCTTCCGTAACTTAATGATGATCTGTTCGCAGAATCCTGATGCAACGATGGTTGCCGGATTTCATGCCTGGAAGAAGCTGGGCCGAAATGTGAAAAAAGGCGAGAAAGGGATCGCGATCTTCGCACCGATGCCGTTCAAGCAGAAGCAAGACGCGACGAACAACAGCACTGCGGATTCTTCGACTGAAGAGACCGTGATGATGGGATTCAAAGTTGTCCATGTTTTCGATATTGCTCAGACCGATGGTGAACCGTTGCCGGAACCACCGAAAGTCGATGGCCGCGTCGGAGCGAACTTGGTTCGAATCGAACGAGTCGTCACCCAGGCTGACATTGAATTGGAATATGAACCGATTAAGGACGGAGCAAAGGGATATTCGAAAGGCGGCAAGATCGCGATTGAAGAATCGTTGAGTGACGTTGAGAAATTCGCCGTGATTGCGCACGAATTGGGTCATGAGCGTTTGCATCACGGTGAGCGTCGCGGTCAGACAACGAAAACGGTTCGCGAAACCGAAGCGGAAGCCGTCGCATTCATCGTCTGCAATGCGTTCGGATTGGATTCAGCGACCCACAGTTCGGATTATATTCAGCTCTACAATGGAAACTCGGACACGTTGAAGGAATCGTTGAAATACATTCAGACAACTGCGCAATGGATTGTGGAGTCGATTCAGGCGGTTGAGTTGGACTGTGATCATTCGCTGTCGTTACAGGATGAAACAGGAAGACCAGTCGGGACTTGGACGATGGACACATCGACGGAGCCCGCCAAGTTTCATTGCAGCGTCTGCCATAAGTTCTATGGCTACGTCCAAAGCAAGTCAGCCGTGAATGCGGAGGCCGTCTGATGGTGAAACGATCATCCAAGACCAGCAAACAGTCGGCGGCGACCAAACGGGAGCCGCCGTTTCGCCTGGCGTGCTACTCATGCGATAGAGACGACTACGACGGCGTCTATCGTTTGCCGCAGAATTGGACTGACATTCAGAAAGTCCAATCGCTGGCCGAGTCGAAGGAACCAGTCGCAGAA
>CALKXO010000450.1 GCA_938003615.1 uncultured Pirellulaceae bacterium
TCCATTTGAAATGTCTAATTCAACAAGAACTTCGTGCTACTAAGTTCTGGGAAGAACCTTTCTCGTTGGATGGCGGCTTTTCGTGAACTTAGCTCCAAGAGTAAATAGTCGAACAGAAGCAGTCTCGATCGAGATAGAGGCAAGGGAATGGTGAATGCTGTTGAATGTTAGTGAACTAGCGAACATTGCAGGTCGTTTTCAAAATGCTATGATCAAGCGCATGTATGACGACATAGACGATATCGATGATTCAATGGTGGAGCTCAACGACGAAGCTTCCTACGTTTGCGGCTCCTGTGGCGAGGACATTGTGGTTCCGGTGGACAGCAGCGAAGGCCGTCAGCAACAGTATGTTGAAGACTGTCCGGTGTGTTGTTGCCCCAACGTGATCTACGTGGAAATCGATGAAGAAGGATTTCCCAACGTCCGCAGCCATTTAGAGTAAAAGAGGCTGGCAGGGCCGATTTGGCAGAACCTTAGATCGTCGGCTCTCGCAAAACACGCTCCGCTCACTACGCCATTACTCAGCGGAGACGCTGACGATTGCTTTGACAACACCTGAGACACCTTCATTGAGATCGGTGTAGAAACTCAAATCGCACTCGTGACTGCCGGGTTCATCTTCGCCCTTGTAGATCACCTCGATCATGTGGACCTTGCGTTTGCCCTTTTTCTTCTGGCGAACGCGAAAGGCCTGAGTCTTACATTTGACGTCCGTAATGTCGAACGCTTTGGCGGCTTGAAGGATGATCGTCTTCCTGACCTCTTCTCCGGGCCTTACGTTGGAGAGTGTCAGGATCTCTGGGCTGATCTTCAGCGAGACAACTTTAGCATTGAAATGAATCGGTACTTGACGCCGCGCGTTGTTCTCTTCAACAACAACGAAAAGATCACCTTCGCTGACACCAGCGGGAACCGTTGGCTTCAATTGCGTCCGCATTTCGTAGTTCACCAGTGATGCATTGCGCGCCGTTTCTTTTAGTTTCACCTTAATGTGAGGAAAGGTGCTTTTAACATCCACGATTCGGAACGAAGGATTTCCCAGCCGTTCAAGTTTGATGACTCGTTCTGGAAAAACGGCGCCCGTGATCTGTCCGAAATCAATTTCCTCTGGAGTCAGATTCAACGCGCTGGTCCTGACAATGTTGCCTTTGACCGTTAGCTGGACTTCACCAACGAAGGGCTGGTCAAACTGAACCGTGACTGTCGCCTGTTTGAATCCGTCAAATGCATGGCTGTTGAACAGACAAACCACATCAGCAGTCTCCCAGCTCTTAAGGACCTTTTTTGTGACCGATACTGTGGTGCAACCGCAGCTGGAGACCACATTGCGGATGCGAATTTCTTCCTTAAATTTGTTCTCGATCTCAAAACGGAATTCAGGCCGCTTCCCTTTAGGAACATTGCCAAAGTCATGGCTAAGGGTGTGGAACATCGATCGCGCCCATTGCTGAGCCACGACTTGCGATTGGAGAGTGAAACCAAGAATCACCGCCAAAGCAAGCAACGATAGATTTTTGAAAAATGGATTCATTTCACTTCAATGATCAATGATGGAGTTCAGTCATGCTGCTGCCGCATTTACGCTGCCGCATTTTACGCTGGCAGTTTTTCGCTGGCTAGCGGCGATTGAGATATGGTCTAGTCAGTATCCCAATCGCAAGTTGAATATAGGCAGGCTACGGTCAGTTTAAGCACCGATCAGTGCCGCAAAGCAGACACCAACGGTTGCCAATCCGTGATTTCCTGTTGTATCGGCTATTCCGAGTTTCAATCTTGTCTACAAACATACGACTTTTGCGCTTTGACACTTTTGAAAGTGACACCATTGCGGCAATCTGGCCATGTTGTCACTGGACCCGAAGTTGAGCGGGTTACTGAAGCCTCGGGCGCACAGGAATGTCCATTGGATAACGAGCTTTCGAGATGGGGGCTAAGTAGTCTTATGGAATACCTTCAAGGAGGCGGCGGCAGGAGACTTAGGTGACATCAAATAACGCCAAGGGCTTCCATGCGATCGCCTAATCAGCTTGGCAGTGGGAAAAAAAACGGTGCTTCCATACGAAGCACCGTTTCTAAATCACTCGTTGGCCTAGCGGGATCTATCCGAGGAAATGCAGAGTTGTAAGTCTAACCCCTTGCCTAGTCCGTTCAAAACTAGAACAGAGCGATGACATCGATTCCGGCGTAACCTTCCTCGTATCCTAGAGCTGGAGACCAGTCGTATCGGTACTCAGGACGGATGATCAGGTTCTGAGATGGCTTGATGTTCAAACCGACGGTCACATCGTAGTACGAGTGCGAGCCCCCGCCAGCTGGCAAGACACCGCCGTGAGGTGCGTAGCCTGTGAGAGAGTCTCCCTTCCACCATTCCATGCGAACACCAGCAGCCAGTCGATCGTTGATGTCGTACAGGAAGTATTGGTTGATACCAACATTGTCTTCGCCAGTTGAATCGACACGCAACAAGTCCGATTGAACTACCCAGTTAAATCGATCTGTTACTGCAGTGTCGAAAACAATGCTGTGACCGTAGGCGTCTGAACCGCGGGAACCGAAATCACCAATAGTGGTGATGTAAGTCAAGACGGTTTTGTCAGACAGCGAGGTGCTGAAACCACCGAGGAAGTTGCTCCCTCCTTCGAACTGGTCGAAGCCTGTATCCCAACCAGCAGTCCACCCTGCGTAGACAGTAGTGTCATCGCTGACGTTGAACGTACCGATCGCACCAGTGTGAGTGAATGGCTCACTATTGAACTGCGTGATCGCATGAGAGTAGAAGAAGTTGTCGGGGGCGGTAACCACTTCATAACCGACTAACGTATAGAAGTGACCAATCTTGACCGACCAGTCTTCGCCTGCAACTTCACCATATAACTGAGGAATGGCCCAGCCATTACCACCGCCTCGGTTGAATGAATCAGCGAAGTCAAATGCGCCAAAATTGTTACCAAACGACTGAGTGTCTCCGGCGTCGATTCCGTACACGCCATCAACTCGGAATCCATAACCAAGTCGTCCGTCTTTTGATTCCGCTGCTTTCTCGGCGAAAAAGTAGGCTTGATGTAAGTTGAAATTGTCCGGTTGATTGTTGAACAGGTCATTGCTCTCACTGTGGTAGCCACCTTGAAACCAACCACCAATATTCACAACGTCGCCTTTGAATAGGGACCAAGGACCGGTCTCCTCTGCTGCCGCCTCTGCAACGGGCTGTTGGATTGATTCTGTGGGATAGTAATCGAAATATTCTTGTGCGTTGGCTGTCTCGCCAACGAAAAATGCTCCGGCAACGCCGAGTGCAAGTTTGACTTGTTTAGTGAAGCGACTCATGAACATAATCTCCGTATCTAGTTTACTTGGCTATCGCTTGAGGTGCTAATTGGTGCATCAGCAACAGACTCAGGGCGAAAGCCATTTGCCGTGGTTGATTGCAGCCATCCATGCAAGAGATTTCGACGGACGCAAGCACACGCTTTGTCTTCCTGCAAAACAATTACCAGTAATTTTCTTAACAATCGGTGATTTCTGCTAAGCTCTATCGATCGTGAGTATCGCATCAGTTTTTGAATAATGAATATCGATGCAAACCCTGCTGTCGAAATGATTTGAACGTCCCATAGAACAGGCAAATTTTGAACTGTAATTCGCCACAATGCTTATTAGCCCTACCTTTTAACACTTGATAGGAATGCGATTACACCGCTAAGTGATTTTTCGATTGGATTCGCTCATAGTGTCCGCCATCACATTGCCGTTGACCTATGCTTCTCCAACGGACACTTCATCATTCGGTCGCCCATTTGGTCGCTTTAGCAGCCAACACGTGGCGACGCACAACGCAAATCACTCCATTGACAGGACGCTCTCTTGATCTCACTGAATCATTTTTCTAAGTGTTACGACAGCAACGGCAACGCCGGCAGTGCTATCGCCGTTTCGGAGCTGACGCTTAAAGTGCAGCCCGGCCAAGTTCTTGGATTGGTTGGACGAAACGGTGCCGGGAAAACGTCGACGTTAAAATCCATTGCCGGCATTCTGTCGATCAGTGGCGGGACGATTGAGATTGATGGATTCGACGTAGCCAACAATCCAGTCGCCGCTAAACAGTGCACCGCTTATGTACCAGACGATCCGGAGTTGTTTCATGATTTGACCGTCGAGCAACATTTGCAATTCGTGGCCAGCGTTTACCAGATCAAAACGCCCGGTCCAATGATTTCTGAATTATTGGCTGATTTCGAGCTGGAGTCCAAGCGGCACAACCCTGCGAAGGATCTCTCGCGCGGCATGCGGCAGAAGCTTGCGATCTGCTGTGCATGGCTTCAAGCACCAAAAGCAATGCTGCTGGACGAACCGATGACAGGCTTGGATCCTTACGGTATCCGCATGTTGAAAGAGAGTGTCACCCGTCAAGCTGAGGCTGGCGTGGCCATTGTTATTAGCTCCCACTTGTTGGCGATGGTGGAGGACATTTGTAGCGATATTCTGATTCTCGATGAGGGCCAGAAAAAATTCTATGGCACGCTGGACCAACTGAAACTCCAGTTTGGCAGCGCCCCGACTAATGGCGGTCCTGCTGCGGCTGAACGATCACTCGAAGAGATCTATTTCAGCGCTCTAAATTAGACGTACTTACTCAGACGTTCTTAATTTAGCGATTTCAATTGGACGCTTTCAATCAATCGCACGCAACCCTGCTACCAACTTCACCGCTCAACCACAAGCCCACTTATGAACTATCGAATTACCCACCCCGCCTTGCACCGCCTGTTGTGGCAACGCGCTGCCGCAAAGGTGAAGGGCATTGGATCGCGATTGTTCGCCCCGCGCAGATGGTTCATCACACTCCTCGCCTTTGGACTGGCATGCGTGTGGTTGTCTCAAATTATCGTTAGCGTTTTCTTACGTCAGCCTGCTGATCCGGTGATGCTGGCCGAGCGCATTGCGCTGGGGATGATGGGGTTTACATTTTGGCAAGTTGTCAAGGTTGTCTTTCGCAAGCCGGTGGAGCCATTCGAATGGACGCCGTGTGAAGTTCAGATGCTTCAATCCGCTCCCATCGACCGACGTGAGCTCGTTGGCTACCGCTTGTTAACGACAGTCTATTCGGTTTTGCTAAAAGCATGCTGTTTCGTTCTCGTGATGATTCCAGACCTCAACTATTTGTTGGTCGGATTCGTTGGCTGCGTGCTGGGACTTGGCTTTTGCGAATTTGTTAAAACAATCATTGAAGTTGTTCTTTACGGAACTGGAAAAAGAGGCAGGCTGGTTGCGCGCATCCTCGCGAGTGCAGGAATCGCTTCGTTGTTGGTCATCTGTATCGCCAAAGCAGCCGCACATCCCGACGCGGCAGAAATGCTTGCTAGTCCGGCCGCGTGGAAGTTCCTGTTGGCGATCGCGTATGCCGCCGGCGAACTAACGCGTTCGGGAATCGGCGCGGTGGTTGCTGGGCCATTTAGACACTTCACTGAAGTCATGCTGACAAAATCAACCGATATGACACTGGTCGCCAACGTACTGATGGCGACCGGCATGTCGGCAGGAACGTTTTGGGCGGCGTTGAACACGGATCGCTGGATGGTCGGCAGCCGCATGAGACAGGAAAGCCGAGAGTTGAAACGTGCCCGGTTGGCATCGGCCTCAACAGCCACGGTATCACCCAAAACAAATCGCGCTGTGGCGGTGCCTTGGCGTCTGAGCGGTATTGGTTCTATCGCGTGGAGACAGTTCTTAGGAGCATGGCACTACCGATCGTCGATCTTTTTCAGTTTTCTTCTGCCTGTGATACTGTGCTGCATTCCGTTGTTTGCGAAGCAAAGCTTCAGGGGAACCGCATTGTTCTTGGTTGGCAGCGTCGCGTTCTACTCTTATCTGCTCTTGCCCGCGGCTTTGATGTTAGATTTCCGCCGCGATGTCGATCGATTGGCGGTCCTCAAAACCTTGCCTGTTTCTTCGATGAATATTGTTCTCGGCCAATTAGTCGTACCGGTGACGATGTGTTCCGTATTCCAAGCAGTCGTCTTCGTGATCGGTGCCATTGCTGGTGTCGCATCACCGGGATGGTTTCTCATGTGCTGGCTAGCG
>CALKXO010000451.1 GCA_938003615.1 uncultured Pirellulaceae bacterium
TTCGCTAGGATGTTTGTAGTACCGCCTTTAGGCGGAATGGAACCGGGATATCCTGTCAAATTCCGGCTAAAGCCGGTACTACGAACTGCGCGATCGATCCTTACAAAAGCAATGTCTCAAAAATTCACAACCTCTCCGAGAGGGACACGCTTCTCGGAGAGAAGCGGCTACTAATGCTACTTGCCGATGAAGTATTCCATCAGCTTGTCGCCGGGAAGTTTTTTCAAACCGCTGGCTTCACAAGCCACTTCGTTGTAGCTGTCGTAATCATCGGCATCGATACGGGTACCGCAAATCGTAAACGGCACGTTACCGTGGGTGTGCGTTTTAGTGCTGATGTACGTGGGGTGATCGGGCGTCACCAAAATTCGGTAGTCCGTTCCCATCGATTCCAGTTTCTTGTGTATCTTGGCAACGATATGCGTATCGATCTCTTCGAGTGCCTTGACCTTTTTCCCAAGATCGCCCTCGTGCGACGCTTCATCGGGGGCTTCTACATGCACGCAAACGATGTCGTATTTCTCAATCGCATCCAATGCGTAATCGCCTTTGGCGGCGTAGTCGGTGTCGGTGTAACCCGTTGCTCCCGGAACTTCAATCCGGTCCCAACCTACCAATGCCGCCAACCCACGCAGCAAATCGACGGCGGTAATCATCGCACCTTTGACCCCGTGAATAGATTCAAACGATGCCAGTTTTGGCTTACGCCCTAGCCCCCACAACCAAACGTTCGTTGCTGGAAGCTTTCCGTCTGCTTTGCGTTTTACATTGACCTCGTGATCTTCAAACCAACCGTTTGATTGGTGCATGAGTTCCACCAGCATGTCGCTGCCGGGACCGCGTGGAAAGTCGTTCTCGACGGTCTTGTCGGACAGATCATGAGGAGGCGTCGCGCGTGTGTCATTAGAAAACGGAGCGGCAGGTCCACCGGCAGGCCGATACATCAACAGGTTTCGGTAGCTGACGCCGGGGATAAACTCCAACCGATCGTCGCCGACTTTTTCTTGAGCCGTTTTAAGCAAGGACTGAGCTTCTTCGCTGCTGATGTGTCCCGCAGTAAAGCTCTTCATGATCTTGTCATCGACGCTGACCAAGTTACAGCGAATGCACCAATCTTCATCAGCCAGTTCGATTCCTTGAGCGGCCGCTTCGATAGGAGCGCGGCCGGTATAATTCACTTGAGGGTCGTAACCCAGCAAACTCATATTGGCTACCGATGATCCGGCCGGAAGATTTTTCGGGGTGTGATTGGCAACGCCAACCACACCTTGTTTGGCAATCGCGTCCATCGCTGGCGTGTTGGCAGCCTCCAAAGGAGTCTTGCCACCAAGTTGTTCTTGCGGTTCGTCGGCACAGCCGTCGGGAATGACGATGACGTATTTCATGGGATTGGTTTTCGGTGTGAGGTTTTCGGTGTGAGGTTTTCGGTGCTCGATTAAGCGTCCAAAATTCTAAGACGCTCGGTTTTGCTTTTGACGCAGGACAGCTTCTCGATCTCAGCGATTGCCGATTGGGCATCCGATTCGCGTGTATCTTTGGTGATGATCACCAGCGGTACAACGCCGTCGGCGAAGTCGTTGTCATGCTGATAAACAGACGCGATCGAAATATCATGTTTGCCCAACACACCAGCGATTTGAGCTAAAACGTTCGGAACGTCCTCAACATTAAACCGCAAGTAGAATCGCCCCATCAGGCTTCCCGGGGCGGCCATTCCAATCCGGCTAGCCTCGTCGGACCACAGTTCCAGCGTCTGGAACGTGATCGCAGTTCGTCCAACCGCCGTGTCGATCATGTCGGCCACGACAGCCGATGCCGTAGGCATTTGACCGGCGCCTTGTCCGTGATAGAAAACAGGTCCAAGCGCGTCACCATCGACGCTGATCGCGTTGAAGTTCGCTCGCACTTCGGCCAACGGCGTTCCAATTTCAACCAGCATTGGCCCCACGACTGCTTGCGGTCCGTCATCGGTCAGTCGAGTCACGCCGATCAATTTTACGCGATAGCCAAGTTGCTTGGCGTACTTAAGATCTAGAGAATCGAGTTGATCGATGCCGCGTTTGGGAATGTCGGTCCAATCGACTCGCGCTCCGAAAGCCAGATGAGCGAGGATGGACAATTTCTGCGCCGCATCGGTGCCGTCGACGTCCATCGCCGGGTCAGCTTCTGCGTAGCCAAGATCCTGCGCTTCCTTGACGGCTTCGTCATAGGTTGCACCATCCAAGTCCATGCGTGTGATGATGTAGTTACTGGTTCCGTTCAAGATCCCGTTTAGAGAGGCGATCTGATTGGCGGAGAGACACTGACTGATATTCGTGATGATGGGAATACCGCCGGCAACAGAGGCTTCGAAAGCAATCGACCGGCCTAATTCGCGTGCCTTGTCGAATAGCTCCGGCCCGTGCTCGGCAAGTAACGCCTTGTTGGCCGTGACCACGTCTTTGCCGTTCTCCAGCAATCGCAGCATCACCGTCTTTGCCTCGTCAATGCCGCCGATTAATTGCACGACGACTTTCACCGATGGATCGTTAATCACTTTGTCGACATCGTCGGTCAGGACCCCTTCAGGAAGCTCGATGCCGCGGTCCTTCTTCAGGTCCCGAACGACAGCGTGGCTCAGCCAAAGAGTTTTCCCAGCGTGCCGAGCGGTCCGATCACCGTGGTCGAGTAAAATTCTAGCCACGCCGGTTCCGACTGTGCCCATACCGATGATTGCGACCCCGATTTTTTCCATGGTTTGAGTAACGTTGGTTGAGTTTTGATGAACGTTTTTGTTGAACCCGGAACACCTTCGTTCGGGCGGCTGCAAAACAGCTTTGAGCCAGCGAGCATGGTAAATGGCCAGACGATTTTTCTCAACCGACAACCGGCACAAAAGCCTGTGAATGGGTCCAGTTTCCCGTTGCACAGATAGCGGCACTTCCTTTTTCTGAAACCACCAGAGAGTGAACAACGAAATGTCCAGTGTTCGCAAGCTGACCAGATCAATGGGCTGACGGTTTTCATTCGTCGCGATTGCGAGTTATTGAGAAAATCTTTCCCAAACTGTTGACCAAATGTAGGCACGGCTTACTTCTACGGTCTAAAATCATGCGATCCCCAAAATGACCGTGGGGGCCGCCACCCTTACGTCAAGTAATTTCTGCGCAACAGGAGAAACCCAATGAGACTTTTCGAATCCATCATGAGTTACTTTGACAACGACAGCTTGGGTTTGCTGGGGGCAGTCCTTGGCGAACACGAAGTCAAAGTTCGGGACGGGGTCGGGGCAGCTGTTCCTGAAATCCTGACTGCGATCGCGTCTAGCACCAAAACCGAGCAAGGGCGCCAGATGCTGTGGCGCGAACTGCGCGACACCGATGCCAGCGTTGCTTCTTCTTTCCCGGGCCAGCTGCACTACCAAAACAGCAAGGCGTTGGTTGAAAACGGCAAACAGCAACTGGCTGGTTTAGTCGGACAAGACATTGACGCCATCACGCAACGCGTCAGTCACGCAGCAGACATCGGCAGTTCGTCGGCCAGCAAAATGGTGGGGGCAGTTTCTCCACTGATTTTCTCCTCGATGGCCGCGTGGCAAAGAAAGGAAAACGTCGACGCCGAGGGGTGGCAGAAACTTTTTGCGAGCCAAGCCGATGGCTTGCGGGAGCGCGCGGCTCGCGCATCAACACGAAGCTATGATGCGCAGACAGGTCAGCGCACCTTCCCGAGTTTTAACAAAACAATCGACACAGGGCAGGGCAGTGGTGAGGGTCAATGGAAGGCTGAGTCAGGATTTACGGAGGGCTACACAGGTTCTGCGGCGGAGAAATTCCACGCCTCTGATTTGGCGGCACCGGCAGCAGTCGCCGGGGCGGCGGCTGCAGCGGCCAGCGCTGGCTCCTATGCCAGTCGCCAAGCAGCGCGGAAAAATCGGCCTGCCATTGCGGCTAACCCTTCCGCGAGCAGTTTCGCCGGTAACGGAAGTGTTAATCCTCCTCCCAGCGATACCGCAAGCACGTCTCCTGGCGCTAGTGCGAATAGCTCTCGCGCAGTGAATAGCTCTAGCGCAGTGAATAGCTCTAGCGGCGTAGTTGGTTCTGGTAGTGTGAGTCGTTCTAGTGAAGGCACTAGTGAGTCACGACGCTGGGTGCCGGACACCGAAAATCTGAAACGCGAGCGCGAACGAACGGCGATCGAAAACGCCCGCGCTGAACGAGATGCTCGACTGGCCAAGGAAGAACGTAGCGAGCTCGGATGGTTGTGGTGGCAGCTGGCCCTTCTCGCATCGCTTGCTGGTGCTGGATGGTTTTTCCGAGGGGAGATCCAAGAATTCCTTAATCGTCCAAGCCCAAATCAACTTGCGATACCTAATCTGCCACAAACCGATGCGGATGATACTATCCCAGCGATCGAATCGGCGCCGGACAAAGTCGAGATCACCAAGAATCCAATCAGATCCGAAACTGGGGGCCCAAGCGGCGTAGCCACAACCGACGAAAAAAAATCCCCCGCAGAAAAAGCGGAAACCACGCTGATTGGTGAAATGAAGGATTCGTCGGACACAACTGAATCCGACACCGAAAGTAAATCCGACACCGAATCATCAGAACAGTCCAATCCTCAATCTGATACCGCCCCAATTCTCAAATCGGCCGATGAAGCTTCAACCATCGACGCATCCAAACCACTGGCTGGCGAAGATGTTGACTTCCAAGTTGAAACGGCACTTACGTCACTAGAGTTAGGCATCAAAAAAATCAAAGGCCCGGCAGCTGCGAAACTAGCGCTGCCTGCACTAAATGAAACTGTCGACGGCTTGGCTGAATTACTCAAAACATCCGGTGGCTGGGATGATACCGATAAAGACTTAGTTGACATCCAACTGGAAGATGCGACGAAACTGTTTGCCAAGTTGAAAAAAACGGCTCTACGCAAAACAAAAGTAAAAGACGTCTTAACCCCGCTATTTGAGCGATTGGAGAAGCTTTTAGTGAACCAACAAGTCGCTCCTTAACCGGTTTTAGCTTGCCTAACGTTGTTGCTTGACCGATAATCTATAGGTCGATGTAACTCTGCAAGCTTTTTGTCCTCGAGTCGTACTCATGTCACGCCAATTTTCTAGATATGGCTTCACCTTGGTGGAACTGCTGGTGGTGATTGCCATCATAGGCATTCTGATCGGGATGTTGTTGCCTGCCGTTCAACAGGTTCGTGAGGCAGCGCGTCGCACCGAGTGCCTGAACAATGTGAGACAACTGGGCCTGTCGGCGCTCAATTACGAATCGTCTCGGCGTCATTTCCCAGCAGGAATCTACGACGATGATAACAACCACCGCGCCTGCATCCGAAATGGGTTGGTCGATTTGCTGCCGCATATGGAGCAGGGGAATCTGTATAACCAACTTGATACGACAATACCGTGGTCCGATCCGGCGAATCTTGCCGTTGCGGCACCAACGATTCAATTTATGCAGTGCCCTTCGGCTGGCGGAGCGGTCGATGACAATGCCGATGTCGAAGTCGCACGTGGCGATTACGCTTTTTGCATGGGCGAGACCGCTATACTGAATACTGACAAACCAAGCGGAATCTTTGGTATCAATAGCAAGACCTCATTCGCGGGCATCCATGACGGATCATCCAATACGATCCTGATGGGCGAGGTCGCTAGTCGATCTGGCCTTCCCGCGACGTCGACCTGAAGCTGACCGGGAATAAAAATGGGCCAGGTCTGGTCCAAAGCAAATTTCGATGGAACTAATCTTGCTGGTCACCTTGGCGGTCGCGGATCGGTGATTGCCGTAACAGCGCAGAACGCGGGCAGCGACGGTCAATGGGGAACGGCCGATGATATATTGGCGCGGATCAACCAACAACCTGTAGATGTTTCGATCGATGCGACCCCTAACGATAAAGGCAGCAACCTCGATCGCGTTCGAGGCTTTCTTAGCTTCCACCCGGGGACCTGCAATTTTGTTTTCGCCGACGGATCGACACATTCAATCAGTGAAGGGGTCTCTGCAGAACTTTATCGCGCGATCAGCACCCGGGACGGCGGTGAGGTCGTCGATCACAGCAGTTTGTAGGTCCTGCAGTTTGTAGCAAGTGCGATGAGACGAAGCAGAATCGGCCAGCCACCGAGTACTAACAACCGCAACATTCTACATCTTGAATCGAACTCGGCTCTCGCGGCGTTGATTTGTTTCAACAAACCTCGAGGGCTTTTTTCGTAATGCTGGTGATTTGATCGAACTCTCCGGCCTCGATCATGTCGGCTTTCACCATCCAACTTCCCCCGCAGGCGACGACAGAGGGAAGCGCCAAGTATTCCGCAATGTTGTCCGTGTTTATTCCGCCAGTGGGAATAAAGCGGATGTTTCCGTAAGGCCCTTGAAGTGCTTTGAGCATGGGAATGCCCCCGATTCGCTCGGCAGGAAAAAACTTGACGACCTGCAAACCAAACTCCAGTGCCATCTCCAAGTCCGTCGGGCTGGAACACCCGGGAAAAATCGGCATGTCATTATCCAAGCACCACTGTACCGTCTTGGGGTTGAAGCCGGGCGTCACAACGAACTTAGCTCCTGCATCGGCGACCTGTTTGGCATCGTCGACGCTGTGAACGGTTCCGGCTCCGATTAAGAAGTTATCAACTTTGGCCAACTGCGCTATTGCATCCAAACCTGCAGCAGTGCGAAGCGTAACTTCAGCTACCGGCAGTCCCCCTGCAATGAGCGCATCGGCCAGTGGAACGGATTCTTCAGCTTGTTTAATTGCTACAACTGGGATAATTTTGAGGGATTCGAGTTGTTGTATCATCAAGTTCGTACTCAGATTGAACAAAAAATAAGGGCGGGTAGACCCCTAGTTCTCTTTATCGCAGTCTACAACTTACCTTTTTGTTGGTGAAGGACTGTGATTCGCCCCCGAACCATATGGCCTTTACATTGCAA
>CALKXO010000452.1 GCA_938003615.1 uncultured Pirellulaceae bacterium
CGGATTGGTGGCATGACATTCGGCGTGCCGAGGAAAAGGCGAGAGCAAAGGCTGCTCGCGAAAAGAGAATGGAACGCAAACCTGAAAAATCAAAGTCGTTGCCCGAGCAAGCGATTGCTTCGTTCGAAGACATTCAGGAGACGATATTCGACCACTTTCTTTCCGGTGGGCAGAGTGAAAAAATCGCCAAGGCAAATTCCAAACGCTTTCACGATGCTGTTCGAAAGAAAAAACGAACTCAATGACCAGCATTTGGTTACGAAAGGTTTGTACTTACAGTACTTTGGCAAAACCGACGGACTCCGTTTCTTCTTTGATTTCAGTCGGTTGCCGCGATATCGGAGGATTTCCTGCACCGCAACCGACACTACCTAACTATTTTGTTGCACCGCGTTCGACACTAAATTCGAAGGTTTTCTTGCACCGCATCCGACACTACTGGGCCGTGTGGCCGACCGAAGTAATTCTCGAGGCGTGTTGCGCATTCGCATTTCGCGATAAAGCAATAGTGTGGCCCGAACATCATTGAACGCATCGTGTGCCTGCTTGGGTGAATGCTCGATCCCAAAGTGTTTGCACAGGCTGACTAGCCGAAAATCGCTTGGCCGAAAATCGTCGCCAGCTTCCTGCGAAAGCCACATCGCTCGTTGCATCGTACACAACGTTTGAAAAGACGCTGGCAAGTATACGTTCAGTTGTTTGAACCATGCCTGCAGGATGTCGGAATCGAAGCCCGAGTTGTGGGCTACCAATTGGGCGACGCGGAACATCTGACCGTTCCTTGAATATCGTTCGACGGTTGCATTCCGAGTCAAGAAGGAAGCGAATTCAATTGCAACCTTCTTGGCATCGCTTCCTTCAGCATCCCACAATTTTTTGTTATAGCGAGAATGGGATGGCTTTGGCTTGCCTCCCTTTGGTAACTGAGCCTTTGCTTCGAATCCAGCCAGTTCCTCCATTTTGCCGTTGGTCGCGATCGCGGCTATTTGAATCACGTGAGGCTTGCGAACGGAGCCGACCGCCTCAACGTCTACGAATACAAGACGGTCATCTGTCGATTGCACTGCTAAGTTGCAGCTTGACTAGAACTAGAAATCGCAGGTTCAGTCATTTTGGTTTGACTGGCTGGAACCGAGTGCTCACGAATGAATTCGGAGGCCTGTTCAACGACATCTAGCAATGCATCTTCGTTGTTATGAAAAAAGCTGGTGCTGTAGCCTTCTTTTTCTCCAGATTTCAGTTTCCAAGAGCGACTCAAACTGAAGTCAAGATATTCAAAACCCGTAGAGGTTTGTCGTTTCCAAACATTCGCAGCGATCGCGCCCACGCGAAAGGTCTTGATAGGCTTTTGCGAGTTACCTTTGCGGTTTTTCGTTTTGTCTTCGCTCATCCTGAATTCTCCCTAATACAAGCGTTGATTCCATTCCTGATTTACTAGCACGGTTTTGAGTTGCTGACAAAGTACGCTAACCATGCGGCAGGTTGTTTGGTCTCTCCGACCGGCAGCAGTTGTAAATTTTGATTCAACGCATTGGCCGGAACCCTCGCGAGATAAACGTGTGGAATAACGGTCAAAGGCTGACGCCGTTTGTTGGGGACAGCAGGTTCGGTAAGGATGACCTCATCAGTCATTCGCAAAGAACCGAGAGTTTAGCCACTCTTGCATGCTGGCCCTTCGCGCTGAGTACGTGGAGACGCGTTCGCTCAGTGATAATGGAGGCTCGTTGGAGTAATCCCGATTGAATTCAAGCTCCATTTGTTTTGGAGAGAATTTGATCGAAGTAATACCAGCGTTCGATCCAATAGATTTTTCTCATCGAGATAGATGATAGGGGGCGATGCGGAAAATCCTTCGCGATAGTAATTCGACTGTTGCGAGGCCGTGTCGGTGAAGTGTTGTTGGTCACGAAGATCAACAGACTTTATTTGTCGTCGCTTTGGCTGCGACATTTCAAAACGGGTGCGAGAGTGTTTTCAGAGTAAAACGATCTCAAATCCCGTCCGTGGGGCTCGGGCTTGGTTGCCGTGGCAATCGAGTTCGCTCAACGCGGCTGGCGTGGGGAGCTGTTGTTTGGCGACAAACAGCACCGGAGTTACCGCTCCGGCGACCGAGTTAAACGCTCGGCGGTGAAAAGCTCAACTATGAAAGGCCCAATCGAATACGTAAGAAAGGGCTTGCCAGTAAGATTCTGTGAAGATTGGTCAGAAATGATTTCTGACTGATTGGATCAACTGTTGCCGTATGAGCGGTGACTTTTGAGGAGACGGTGCCGAACTGCAAACATCCGTTTGGGATCAGTACCTTGAGCTTCTGGTTTCGTATTGGGAAATCTGAGAAAGCATTTGAGTCCGCTGGCCGTGGCCATGGAGTCTGCTTCTTCAGTAAAGTATGACTGCTTGACGGCAGCACATACCCAAGCGGACGAGTGGTAACACACTCTAGCGACGTGACCTCAGAATCGAAGACCGACACTAACGCAGGAACCACTGCGGCTACCGGGTTTGGCTACTCGGTGCTTGGCTTGGTAGGCCAAGTGTTTGAAACGCCGTAGTGGGGGAGCGAGGCTCAATTAGAACTTGTGCGGAAGCACAGGCGGTATTGGACGCGAAGGCGTTCATACAGACTCGCATCTTTGATGTGATAGTTTGTACGCGGCAAGGCAGTCGCGATCCGTTTGCGGTGACCCAAGTGTGATGACTTGGCGAGCAAGAACGAAAGAGCTGAGGGGCATTTACACCCCAACAAACGCGTATGACTTGCAAGCTCCGGCTTGCAACGATCCTTGGCTGGCAGCATGCGGCTAGAGGTGATCGCTTTGGCGAGTGGTCACTTGTGGCGGCGAAATTGCGACGGACACTCGACGTGCGTCTTGTGACAGCGTCGTTGTTCGGGACGAGGTTTTTTTGTGGGCAATATGTATTGGCCGACTGCACTGACGAAACCAGTGCAAATTTTCTGGCAACTAACGATGAAAGGATACACATCCGATTCACGTGTTGAGCCAGCGACTAAGGCCTCGCGTCGATTTCTGCTCTCGTTTGGCAGTTCGTTGCGAGTTGATACAAGTTGTCTTGTTCCGTCAACTGTTTTCTGTGGAGCGGTTTCGTGGAGTTGTCCGTCAACAACTCCTCTACTGAAGTGAAAGTGGCCTTTTGCATCATGACGTAGTCAGCGTCCGAATCGACATGCAACAGGTGTTTGTGAATAGTCAGATCAGCTCTGGCGCAAATGGTGTTCCTGCTCTGACGGCAGTTGTAAACCTGTAAATTACGATTGCATCAAGTTAGTTCCGCTCATGCGGCCGAGTCGACCAGTATCGCACCTGTCACTCGTCCCAACACAAACCGCCGAGATCACCGGAACAAGTACCGGTGTGTGACAACATCGCCTGAAGGGCTTGTTCAGCAAGTCGCCGTGAGCTATCTACGACACGGTTACTGGTTCTACGTCACAGGCAGAATCAAGCTCGGCAAAGATCCGGCGCAGCTTGATCAGAAGTTGATCTCCAAATACCGCATCGACATCAACGAACGAGAGAAGGCGGATCGCAAACGCAGGGGCCTCGCAAACCTTCAGTACCTCCGGCACGGAAACTGGTTTGTGCTTCTTGCGACCGAAGGCCACCATGCCTTTAAACAACAGGAACGCAACCAGATCCGGGATTGCCGCCGTCACCCGATCAGGTTCGAGGGCTATTCTATCTCATACCGCCGCAGTCCCATTACGCCCACGGGAGGCGGCGAACCAAAGTGGCACGCTTGCGTTCGGATTGACGCGCCAACATACAAACAACTCAAAAGCTACTTTCTCGATCGAGCCACTCATCGCAATGCCCAAGCGCTTGCACAAGATTTCGCCAGAGTACCATACGCCCGATACGCTCCCGTTCGTCGGCAGCTGTTGAACATCTTGCGAGCCGTCAACAAGGCCAGATTGAAGCAACGGTTTGACGAACTTCCACACTCTGTATTGAAGCTTCGGCGTGCGATTGTGAAACCATTCGACCAAAACAGGGCCTGAAATGTACGTGCCACTGTTCGTCTTTCTTTACTTAACTGGGATCGCTGTTGTTGCGTCTTACCCAACAGAGTTTGCTTGGCTGTTGGGCATCGCTTGCTTTCTAAAACTATTGAGAGTTGCGTGGTAGCTGTGCAACGAAAAACGTAGCGGTTTCTTGATCTTTTAAATCACCATCTGGGTAATTCACGTCTGTGCCGTACTTGCGATTTCCAAATCGCTGGTAAGGCACATCGACATGTTTTTCAGGTGGTTTTATGAAAGCGATTACAAGTGATTTTCTTGACGGACTAAATGCAGAACAGCGGACAGCGGTATCGCATGAAACGGGCCCAATGCTTGTGCTTGCAGGAGCGGGA
>CALKXO010000453.1 GCA_938003615.1 uncultured Pirellulaceae bacterium
TGCAGTGAAGACACTTCCGGCTCCGGGCGAGCTGACGACTGAAAGATTCCCTCCAAGTGATTCGGCGATCCTTCGGCTGATCGTTAGTTCCAGACCTGTTCCGCCGAACCGCCGCGTCGTCGAAGAATCCTCTTGTGCAAATGGTTGGAAAATGTCTTGTAACTTGTCTTCGCTGATGCCGACTCCGGTGTCGACTACGTCGACTTTCAATATCGACTTTTGCTCGACTTGCAGCAATTCAGCCATCACGGTTATTCCGCCTGTTTGAGTAAACTTAATCGCATTGCCGATTAGGTTCATTAGTAGCTGCCGGAAGCGCGAGGCGTCAGTCAAAATCTTGACTGGCATTGGGCTGGACCAAGCGTAGTCCAGCGCAATCCCTTTTTCTTTGCGGGGACACGCATCACAGACATGGCTTCGGAAATCACTTGATGCGGTGACTGCGGCATCAGCTCGACTTCCATCTTTCCCGCTTCAAATTTGGAAAGATCGAGAATATCATTGATCAATCCCATTAGGTGTTTGCCCGCATTCTCAATGGCAATCACATATTCTTTACGCTCTGCAACGGGAAGTTTTTCGCCACCAGACTGAAGCAACTCGGAAAATCCAACCACCGCGTTCATCGGAGTTCGAATCTCATGGCTCATGTTCGCCAGAAACTGGCTCTTTGCCCGGTTCGCTTGCTCTGCCATCTCTTTGGCATCAACGAGTTGCTGGCGGGTTGCCTCACGTTGGCGAATTTCAGTTTCTAATTGTGCTGTTCGGTGACGAATACGATTTTCCAGTTGGTCGTTGTTGTCTTTGAACGCGGTTTCGCCCGATTCTACTCGGTCAAGTAGTTCATTGAAGACGCCATATAGCGAGCCGATTTCGTCGTTGCGTTGTGCATCAACTCGCACCGAAAAATCTCCCTCCCGAGAGATCAGTCCGGTTATTTTTGCAAGGTCGACAATGGGTTGAGAGATGATTCGTTGCAACCGGAAAGCGATTAGTAATGCCGTCGCAATTGAGGCCAGCATAACAATCGCCGCCAATCGCGCGTGTTTGACGATTTGCTTTTGCAAGCCCTGAACATTGGCGACGATTAAGAGTTCCCCCACGATTTCGTCATCGCCAACAATGGGGTGGGTGTGGCGAATATGCCCCAAGTGGTCAATTGCTGCCGTACCCGACGATGGATTGACATTTTCAAGATTTCGCGACGGAGAAAGGCTCAAGCTGTTTTCGGCCGGCCAGCTTGCGATTGTATTTCCATCGCGGTCGAACAATGCAGCAGCTTCGATCGACGGATCGAAACTAAGGGAACTTAATAGCTCCTCACCGGCGTCGGGTTGAGAAAATGCGACGACCGCTGAACTGTTAAACGCCAGCATTTTCGCCTGAGTCGAAAGTGTCTGAAGCTTCGCTTGGCGAAAATGGTTGATGTCGGTCCAGACGAATCCCGCACAGCACAATAAAACTCCAGCAGCACTGACGGCCAAAGCCATCAGGAGAAGTTTTGAACGGATTGACGCGTTGGTGAATCTATTGCGCAGATTGAGCATTGAGATTGAGGGGTTACGGTCGAGGCCGCTACGGCGGCAGGATGATTGAAACTATCGTTGATTCCTATCGTCGGTTGGCTTGAAGAACGCACTGGTCGATGGTGGCCCGGTGGGATTGGCAATCTGATGAGCTGCTCTGTGCAAACGGGATTGGTGACATGAGAGTCGGCCCAATGAAACGACCTTGACTTGGTTCATCGGTACCTCGCAATTATCAAGTCCAGCATGGAGGTCGAAAACAAAGTCCGTCGACAATCTTTTTACCGGTTGTACGGGCAGGCCTTGGTGGTGAGGCGACGATGTGTCTTCGCCGATTAATAGGAAATAACTGGTACAACAGGAACATCCATTACCAGCCGTCTGGTTTCCTTGCTCGGGCCCCTCCGAAATGCCGATGATGGCGTCCTTCTCTTTTATTAGAACCTAACCTCTTCTGAAGCCCCAACTGACACCCAATGATTCTCTCCACAGTCCAGTCGCATGATCAATGCCAACATAAAATTCCTTCAGCACGACTTTTTGTCTGAAGTTGGTACAGCGCCGGAGGTTTGCCTCCCGCCCAAATCACGTGTAGAAGATGCTCACGTGATGATCATTGACGATGAGCCAATCAATATCAAACTGGTTCGTAAGGTGTTAGGCGAAATTGGTTACAGTCACTTTACCGGAGTGACAAATTCCTGCGACGCAATGATGGAGATTCGCAAGGGACAGCCGGACCTGCTGCTGTTGGACATCATGATGCCCCATGTGGATGGTTTGGAAATTCTCGAAGCCGTCAAAGCGACGCCCGACCTAAAGAATATTCCCGTTTTGATTTTCACCGCGTCGTCGGATCGGGCTACCAAATTGGAAGCACTCGATTTGGGTGCGTTAGACTTTTTAGCCAAACCGGTGGACCGGATGGAGCTAATTCCGCGCGTTCGAAACGCGCTGGCGGTGAAGTCCTATCAGGACCAACTGAATTTCCAAAACCGTTGTTTGGAGAAAGAAGTCGATCTTCGCAATGAAGAATTGAGATTGTCGCGTCTTGAAGTGCTGCATTGCCTCGGACGTGCGGCGGAGTTTCATGACGATATTACCGGACGGCATGTTATACGAGTTGGCCTCTACGCAGGTCTAATTGCTCAAGCGATGGGCCTGAATGAATCTCAAGTAAATCTGATTAAGATGGCTGCCCAATTGCACGACATTGGAAAAATTGGAATTCCGCAGTCGATTCTCAAAAAAGAAGGAAAGCTGACGCCGGAAGAGCTCGACGTTGTGCGAGGCCACTGCGCGATCGGAAAAGAAATGTTCGAACGCATGAGTGAGAGCCAGACGCAGTTCTATCACAGTAGTCCTGAACGCGGGCAACAACTACTGGAAGGTCGGTCGCCGTTGATTCAGATGGCGTCAAGAATCGCGCTGACTCATCACGAGAATTTCGATGGCAATGGCTATCCTTTGGGACTCTCAGGAAAAGACATCCCACTTGAGGGGCGCATCACAGCTGTCGCAGACGTCTTTGACGCGCTCAGTTGCCGCCGATCTTACAAACCTACTTTTTCATTAAAGCAGTGCTTTCAAATTCTAGAAGAGGGACGTGCTTCTAAGTTTGATCCAGAAGTTCTCGATGCTTTTTTCTCAAAGCGTGAAGAAATAATAAAAGTACGGATTGAGTATGCCGATCGCGTTTTGAATTCTAAGAGCGGGGAGTAATTGAAATGCGATTCGAAAATGTAAAACTCGAAAAAACATCTCCGCAAGCAGTCCGAAAACAGGTCGTTTCTTCCGGTACGTTATTGCATGAGATTGCAGGCGACTGTGAACTTGAAAGCCATGTGTATCTGTTCGTTGAAAACGAAGACCGGCAACTCATCGGTATTGTCGAGACGGCCAAAGTCATTGAGCTGCTTACGTCTTCAAACCCAACCGAACGGGAACGCTGGAGCAAAATGTCGGTTGAATCCGTCCTCCGCTGGAAGCTCACACCTGAGAGGGCTTCTCAGGAAACTCCTGCCGGTAATGCTGCTGATACACTTGCACAAATGACATTGGTGCGAGGTGATCAAGGTTTAATTGCGATCTCTTCTAAAGAGGAATTGTTCGTAAACTGGAAATTGGTAAGAAATTCACTCAATGAGGCAAGTTTCGATGCGGTAACCGGGCTGCCAAACCGCCGAGTCTTTACCCGCCGTCTGAACGAGGAATTTCACCGAGCACGCCGCCAAGGTCATTCGGTAAGTGTAATCCTGTTTGATGTTGATCACTTTAAACGCGTCAACGATATGTACGGGCATGGCGTCGGCGACGACGTACTGAATGCCATCGCGGAGACAATGCTCAAGCTACTGCGTTCCTACGATCTACTAGTACGCTATGGCGGCGACGAATTCGCAGCAATCTGCTGTGCTTGCGAACCGGGCGAAATTGACATTCCACTACGCAGGATTCAGCAGCACTTCAAAACTAAATTTGAGAAGTTTGCGGTTGAGTTGCCACCCATTTCATTGACGATAGGCGCCGCAGTCGCACACGACGTGAGCCTGTTTCAAAGTCCAAATGATCTTGTTGAATTAGCTGACGTCGCACTGTATCGCGGAAAAGGCGCAGGACGCTCCTGCTCTTGGAAGGTCGAGGCGACTGATCGGAAAGATCTTGCCTCAGATCCCGTCGAAGTGAAGGGTGAGGTCGCAATGCCGGTGGTAGACCTGCCAGTCGATCTGCCGCTGCAATCACATCCAGAGAGCATTTAGGATAGAGTCACTGCTGCTGGACGAATGCCGGTTCGGATTGCAAAAGAGCGTTCGCCATCTACAGAGTGAGTGCTCAGAGAGAGAGAGCCGAGGCCAACATCCCAAGGTTCTAAACAACTCGGTGAGCACCTTGAGACGGGCGCGTTACAAACGCCGTTGGCTTGACCCCTGTCGCTTGCTCGTACTGATTGCAAATCGACTCGGACGCCGCTGCTGCTTTGTCACCTTCGACCAACGTCACGGTGCAGCCCCCAAACCCGCCGCCGGTCATGCGCGAGCCGATCACGCCTTCTGTGTTGCTGGCCAGTTCGACGAGCATATCCAACTCCTTGCAGCTGACCTCAAAATCGTCGCGCAGTGAATTGTGGCTGGCGTACATCAATTCGCCAACCTTGTCCCACTTGTCCGCTTTGAGCGCTGCTGCGGCATCGGTTGTTCGTGCGATCTCGCCCACGACATGTTTGGCCCGTTTGAAAACAACCGGATCCATCGAATCACGTTTCGCGGTTACTTGATCCATCGTTAGATCGCGAAAGGAATCAACTTCCAAAATGCGAGTTGCTTTTTCGCAACTGCTGCGGCGCTGGGCATACTCGCCGCCGGACAGTTCGTGCTTGACTTCGCTATTAATGATCAGAACCGCAATGTCAGGATTGGTGAACGGAATTTGTTCAAAGGATTGATCCCTGCAATCTAACAATAAGACGTGGTCCTTTTTGCACAGGACGCTCGCGAACTGATCCATGATCCCGCACGGAACGCCGACGAATTCATGTTCCGCTTTCTGGCACACTAGCCCTTTGGTCACCGGATCGATCGGCGTGTCGGTAATTGCTTCGACCATCGTGCCTACGGCTACTTCCAACGACGCGCTACTCGATAGTCCACCACCAATTGGGACGTTCGAACGAGTTACGGCCTGAAGCGGCGGGATCTCGGGGCATTGTTCAGCCATCCCGGCCAGCACACCCGTGACATAATTCCCCCAAAATCCACGGTCGCCTTTTTCGATTTTGTCCAGCGGCACGGTCAACGTATCATCCATGTCGATCGAGTAGACTTCGGCTGTTCCCGGAGCATCGGCGGCCGTTTTTTTGGCAGCAACGATGGTGTAACGATCAATCGCCATCGGTAACACAAATCCGTCGCAATAGTCGATGTGCTCGCCAATCAAATTGACTCGTCCCGGAGCTGCCACAACCACTTCGGGATCGGTGCCGAATTTGGCTTTAAATTGAGAGCGTACTTCTTCTGTAAGATCGGTTATCGACGGTGTGGGCATAGGGGGCGTAGGGGGGCGTTGTTGGACGGGTAGACACAGTTGAAAGTAGACTTGTATCATCGAACGCTAGAGCGTTTTCGAATACACCAAATCTCTCACGGAGACTGAATTTTGGTGAATTGCGACAGCGAGGAATTAAGTGTCGGTTATCCACACCCTCGTTAGGCACACTTCCAAGATAAGGTCAGAAGCGTTCTAACCCGCTTGGCAAGTGGGTATATGATAGTTGCCACGTTGAAAGCCGAATGGAAAGGATCCAAAATTGGCGGCGGAGATTCTTCAACCAGCAAATTTTACCAGCGCGTATTTTTTTTTCCCGCTGCGTAAGACAATGACGGACTCGCTGGCCAAATCGTCGCACTTGAGAGTTCGGTCAACCGACTCGACGCGATGATTGTTAACATAGCCGCCGCCACCTGTGACTGTTCGCCGAGCATCTCCTTTACTTTTGGCCAATCCCGCTTCCACCAGCGCATCGACGATGCCGATTCCTTCTTCTAGGCGACTGGCTTCTAACGTGACGCTGGGAACATCGGCAAAGATCTGTTGGAGTTCAGCATCGGATAGGTTTTCGATTTCCGCACCGAACAAAATCGCCGTCGCTTGAATAGCTTTGTCCAAACCGGCTTGGCCGTGAATCAAACGCGTCAAAGATTCGGCCAGTTTTTTCTGGCTGGCACGTTCGTGCGGTGCCGCCTCGCGCGCGGCGTCTAGCGCTTTGATTTCTTCCTCGGAAAGCTCCGTCAGGAAACGTAAGCACATGCCGACGTCTTCGTCGTCGACGCGAATCCAGTACTGGTAAAATTCGTAAGGGCTGGTGCGCTCCGGCGAAAGCCAGATCGCTCCCGACTCAGTTTTACCCATCTTGGCGCCGTCCGACTTCGTCAGCAGCGGGCAAGTAATGCCGAACAACTGTTTCGATAACATCCGGCGGCCAAGGTCGATGCCGGCGGTGACATTGCCCCATTGATCGCTGCCGCCGATCTGCAATTCGCAGTCGTACTTTTGGTTCAAGTGAACAAAGTCATAGGCTTGCAACAACATGTAACTGAATTCAGTGTAACTCAACCCCGCATCGCTGCCCAAACGCGTCTTTACACTGTCTTTGCCCATCATCACGCTGACCGGAAAGTTCTTTCCGACGTCTCGCAGAAACGCCGTGTAGGAAAATTCTTTCATCCAGTCGTTGTTGTTGACTAACACTGCCGACGTATCAGCCGACCCAAAATCTAGAATCTGGCGCATCTGAGCTTCGATGCCGGTAATGTTGGCTTGCAGCTGTTCCTCAGACAGCAAGTTTCGTTCTGCACTCTTTCCGCTTGGATCACCGATCATCCCGGTGGCGCCGCCGACGATGGCAATCGGGCGATGCCCGGCTTTCTGGAAGCGACGCAGCATCATCAATGGCAACAGACTCCCCACGTGCAGGCTATCTGCGGTCGGGTCGAAGCCAGCGTATACCGTCCTCATTCCCGAGTTCAGCCAATCCTGCAAGGTGTCGTCGGCGGTGGTTTGGTGAATCAGCCCACGCCATTTGAGTTCAGAAAAAATATCGCTCATGAAATTTTAGTTTGCTTTGATGGTGATGCTTGGGAGCGCGCGTTAGAATCGGTCCCTTGTGAGGCAACAGAATAACAGTTTTGACCATTCTTTTCAGCGGGGGGAGGCGCTCGACATGACGGCAGCAATACCCGCCGAAAGATCATCGTCCCTGTCCGGCCTGATGTTTTGCTCGCCTTGGATCGTGGG
>CALKXO010000454.1 GCA_938003615.1 uncultured Pirellulaceae bacterium
CTGCGCTGGACCGACGGAAATTACCTGTTTGACAGCCCAAAGCCCGACCTTCCCCTGTCGCCATCAAAAAACTCATCCAAAATTGGACCTTCCGGCAAACCGAAACTAGGTCAAGATAGGTTTACCGACAGACACTAACTATTGCTCCAACGCGGTGCTTAGCTGCCGTTACTAACCCAACGTCCCCGCCTGCGAGATCGACTTACGCATGTCGGTATCCGCCTGAACATTGCGGAGTTTGTAATAATCGAGAATCCCCAATTTCGCCGACCGAAAACTATCCGCCATGGCTTTGGGAACTTCAGCCTCCGCAGCGACCAATTCCGCTCGGCTCTCTTCAATTTTGGCCATGTACTCCTGCTCTTGGGCGACCGCCATCGCACGCCGGCCTTCCGCCCGGGCGCGTGCCACGCGCGTGTCGGCCTCCGCTTGATCAGCCTTCAAACGAGCACCAATATTTTCCCCCACATCGATATCCGCAATATCGATCGAAACAATTTCAAACGCAGTTTGGGAATCGAGCCTTCTTGCCAACACCGCTTTTGAAATCATGTCAGGGTTCTCAAGCACCACAGTGTGCTTTTCGGCCGAACCAATCGCGCTGACGATTCCCTCGCCGACTCTAGCGATAATGGTTTCTTCTGTCGCACCACCGATCAACTGTTGCAGATTAGATCGCACCGTCACACGTGCCGAAACCTTTAACTGAATTCCATCCTTGGCCACGGCGTCGAGCGTTCGGCGAGCTGATCCGCGGGCAGGACAGTCGATCACGCGCGGATAGACGCTCGTCTGAACCGCTTCGAGAACATCGCGACCGGCGAGGTCGATGGCAGTCGCCTCGCGGAAACTAAGCTGAATTGTTTTGGCTTTGTTGGCTGCAATCAGAGCGCGAACGACAGTTCGCACGTTACCACCGGCCAGATCGTGAGCTTCGAGCGCTTTGGTCGTCATCTCCGGATCACTGAGCCCAGCTTGGGTCGCCATGATCTTACTGGGCACAATGGTGCTTGCCTTGACCTTCCGGAATGACATTCCAATCAAGTCGAAGTAGGAAATTTTGGCTTTCGCAAAAAACGCCTGCACCCACCAGCGAAAATAGGACAGCAGCACGATGGCGACGACCATCAGCACCAGAAGGCCAATCCCCGCGATCGCCAACAAGAAGACAGTGAAGGGCGCCACTTGCGCCAAAAGATAAATATCCAAAGTCTTACCCGTCCTTAAATCAATCAAGAATTCCGTTTAACTATATTTAGCGAAGCCGCAAGTGCACAGAACTTTTTCACTTCAGCGACTGGCCTGATTATGACGCTACTGTCAGCACATTGCAACTTTCCCAAAAAAGAAAAATAGGCACATGCCGTTCGATTTGGCGATAAATGCATGAGTCCTATTTGGGGGATCGCTTTGCAGCAACCAATCCACTTTTAAGCAACTTGTTTACTTGGCCAGTTGAAATTTGCCGAAGGTGGAGTTTTCGATCGTTTGATTGATTTTTTGCCCGCTGAACGAAATATCCATCGTCATCGACTGCTCAACCTTCATTGATGATGTGTGTCCGTTGGCAGCATCAAAGTACATTTTGCCCTCTGTATTTTGCCCCGTCACTTCGATCGTCGCCTGCGAATCTTCCTTCGTTTTAAAGGTCATTTGCATATCGATGTCGATCACTTCCAGTTCGACATTCTCGACCATCTCTGGCCCCTTGTAGGTATAAGTGGAGACTAGCAACATCGTTCCAAGGCCGCCGGGCATCGGCGTCGTCGTTTCCTGAGTCCACGACTGATCGACGGAGATAGGTTCAGTAGGAAACATCGGTGAGGCATTCTTGATCAGTTTTTCCATGGCTTCTTTGCCCATCGTCATCGTCGCCTTCTCAAACTCTTCAGGGAAATCGACAGCCAGCACTTGGCCGCGCGTATCCATCGTTTGTCCGAAGGGTTTTCCAACGATCTCGATGAGATTCTCTCCGACGACTTTCGCCATTCCCTCAAGCTTCTCGTCAGAATCGGAATCTATCTCGAATTCGCCTTGAGGAGAGGCCATCTTCATGGTCATTCGGTCGATTTCGCTTTTGACAGTTGCGACGCCTGTAATTTCGTCAACCGACTCCACTTCCCATGTCATGAAACTGGTCGTGGACATGTCCGTGCCCATTTCTTTCCCAGCCATGTTTTGAGAATTCTGCATGCGCTGCGTCATCTCAATTTCCAACTTTCTTCCAACGGGCAATTTCCAGCGCAGGCTGGCCTTACCCGTTTGGGAAAAAACAGAGGTCGGCAGCACGACCAAATTAGAGACAATCAAAACGGCCAAAATGAGATTACGGATCATCGGAAACCTTGTCTGGTTTATATTTAGAATTTGAAAACTTGTACGGTTCGTTTGATCCGATCACAGTTGAACTTTACGCCAGTGGCGTGCCGGGTCAACTTCTGGCTTTTTCGTGTTTCATTGGAAGCCATTTTCCGTTTTCTTGGCTGCTGGCGACACTTTGCTGAATAAAGTACATGCCTTCGGCCCCATCGTAGACATTGGGGTAAAGCGTATCGACAGTTTCAAATTCCTGCCCCGCAATTCGCAACGCCATGCTGTCATACGCGGCGCGATAGACATTGGCGAACGCTTCAAAAAAAGCCTCCGGATGTCCCGAAGGTAATCGGCAGGCCCCTGCCGCCACGGGCGATGTGTATGGTGCGTTGGGGTCACGTGTATACAGTTGGTGTGGATGCCCGTTTTTCCGCACCCACAGTTCGTTGGGATTCTCCTGACGCCATGAAAGAGAGCCCTTGGTACCATCGACTTCGATGGCGACATCGTTTTCTCGTCCGTGCGTCACTTGCGATGCAGTCAATGTCCCCAAAGCGCCGTTCTCATAAGTAACAACGGCATGTCCGTAGTCGTCTAACTGTCGTCCCTGTACGAATGTTCGCAAGTGGCAGCTAATCTCTGAGGGAATCAATCCGGTCACGAACCGACCAAGATTAAATGCGTGCGTCGCGATGTCGCCGAAACAACCTGCGGCACCACTACGTTTGGGATCCGTGCGCCAAGCAGCCTGCTTCTGTTCTTCGTCTTCGAGTTTGGTTACCAGCCATCCTTGGATGTATTCCATCCGCACCGCCATGATCTCGCCCAATTCACCGCTGGTCACCATGTGTCGCGCCTGTCGTACCAAAGGGTAACCGGTGTAGTTGTGTGTGACGGCAAATACGACATCAGACGCCTCGACCGTCGCCAGTAATTCTTCCGCTTGGGCGCAGTCAAGCGTCAGGGGTTTGTCACAGATCACATTGAAGCCAGCTTCGACAGCCGCTTTGACGATTTCGAAGTGAGTGTGATTGGGAGTGGCGACGGAAATAAAGTCCACACGCTGGTCTTCAGGAAGAGCCAATTCTTTTTCGATCAGTTCCTGATATGAACCGTAGGCCCGGTCCAGCGGAATTGCGTAGTCTTCGGCCGACTCTTTCGCCCTGACTGGATCCGAAGACAATGCTCCGGCAACCAGTTCGGCCCGGTTATCAAGCACCGCGGCAGTCGCGTGGACGCGCCCAATAAAGGAGCCCCTTCCGCCGCCAACGAGGGCCATGCGGAGTTTACGGTTGATCGGTTCGTTCGTCGGCATGGATTCTCTCTTCTTCGATGATTCAAATTGAGCCGAATTCAACGACAAACGATGACAATCGACACGACCAGTATATCAAATCAAAAGGAAAGACTGCACCCGGGACAGGACGATCCGGTCGCAGAATTTAACCAAAGTAATCTCCGGTAGAACGGCCTAGTAAAGTCCTCTAGTACCCCCTCTCTGGTAGAGTCCAGCGGCTACGAAAAAAGGGAGGGCGTTTGCTGAACACGCCTCCCCGTTGGGTCAGTCTCCGCCCCGTCGAAAGATAGCTGGCTGAGTTAGGTTAGGTTAGGCTTGCCTTGGCTTGGCCGAAATGAGCTGCCCAAGCTATTTATTTATTCGGAGGCGATCGTTGCTAGTTGCTTTAACGCGTCCAGTAGGCCCAGCATATCCTTTTGTTCCATTTCATCCCACTCGCTCAACTTATGCTTGATAATGGCAACCTTGAATTGGCTGGCTGCTTCCATCACATCGTCCGGCAGGTTGGTGAAAGCTTCAAACGGCTTGATCTGATGCGGCTTGGGAGCAGCCTTGCCATCGGCATCTTCATCACCCTCGGCTTTGGTGGATTTCTTCGATCCCGCAGTGCCGTCATCGTCACCAAAATCCGGGCCCTCGTGAACAGGTCCCTCGACGTATTCTTTGTCGTTGTTGCGTTTGGTTTCAGACAACGCCAGTGACTGAGTTTCTTCTTGCATCTCGATACTGACAATGTCACCATCCTGAGGCTTGTCAGCCCCCACTTTGCCCATTGTCTCCCAACGCTGCTGTCGCATTCCGGAGATCGACCACTTACTTTGCACTGCACCCTCGAGCCACATTTCCGCGTCGTCCCAATCCAGAGCCGCATAAAAATGGCTCCAGAACAGCCCTTGGTAATCGCCAAACGCGTCGCCAAATCGCTCGCTAGTTCGGCGCAACCTACCGACATGCTGAGGCGTCACGCCGCCAACCAACTGGCTCCACGCCTCATCAGAATATTCCGATGCGGGCGCATCTTTCTCAACCAGCGCTTCACGCCATTGACAGATGATCTGCCCCTTTTCCCAGTTTGTGGTACTGATCAACTGGTTCCACTGGCCAATGAAAGGCTGTGACTGCTCCTGAGTTTGTTCTGAGACGCGCTGTTCGTTGTTTTCGAGCGTGGATTTTGCCATGGGGTTCGTTTCTCTTCCGTTGAAAATCGTCCTAAGTACCTGAATTGAGAAACGGCGACACCTGCCAAAGCGTTCCATCTCCAAGGCCACCAAGGTATCCAACGAAAGCCGAATCGAAAGGCGAATTCACCGAAAAGACGGTTGTCTGAGATGAAACAGCCAACCTCCGTTCGGGTTCGTCCGAAAGGCTTGAGTTTTCCGGCTTTCCGTACTGCTTCGCGACGGTCAGACGCGTCCGCTCGCGGTAAACTCACTCTCGTGAGCCTAAAACCCTACCGTAGCCAAGTGGAAAACCTGTTGGGGATAGATGATGATCGTGGAAGAACGTCAGAACTTGGCGGTCGAAAATCACCGTCACATCCGCCCGAGCAAAAAATTTAGCTGCCCCAAAGCCCTCCTAACACGTGCCATTTGTTCGCCGCGTGTGTAATATGTTGAGCGTCAGATATTTTCCTCACACATTCTCCACTTGGGACCAACTAAACCATGATTCGTTTTCTCGTTTATCCCGCGATCGTATTCGGACTGCTTCTCTTTCCCCAAGAAGCGCTAACGGACTCCCCCGAACGCCAGCCCAACATCCTCGTTATCATGGCAGACGACTTGGGCTATGGTGACCTTTCCTGCTACGGGGCGACCGAGATTTCGACGCCTCACATCGACCGCTTGGCTTCCCAAGGACTACGCTTCACTAGCGGCTATTGCTCGGCATCGACCTGCACTCCGACGCGTTACTCATTCCTAACGGGTAACTACGCTTTCCGCACTAAAGGCACCGGGATTGCGCCGCCAAATTCACCAGCCCTTATTCAACCCGGAACAGAGACCGTTACCACGATGTTGAAGAAAGCGGGCTACCGGACGGCAGTGATTGGCAAATGGCATCTGGGCCTTGGCGAGAAGGGAAAAGGGCCGGATTGGAACGGACAACTCAAGCCCGGACCACTTGAAATTGGTTTTGATCAGTGCTTCCTGCTCCCAACGACCAACGATCGTGTTCCCCAAGTGTATGTCGAAGATCACAAAGTCCTAAACCTCGACCCGACTGACCCATTGTGGGTAGGTAAGAAAAAACCATCGGACGACCACAAGACTGGAATCACCCACCGCGACACGCTGAAGATGGATTGGACCCACGGTCACAATGCGACGATCCACAATGGCATCAGTCGCATCGGTTTCTACACCGGCGGCATGTCAGCGCGTTTTCGCGATGAAGATCTTGCCGACAAATGGATTGAAAAATCGCGCGAGTTCATGACCACCAATAAGGACAAGCCTTTCTTTTTGTTTTTCTCGTCACACGATTGTCACGTCCCGCGAATGCCGCATGAGCGATTCCAAGGGAAAACCAAACTTGGATTCCGCGGCGACTCCATTGTTCAGTTGGACTGGTGCGTTGGCGAGTTAACCAAGTCACTTGATGAGCTTGGCATCGCGGACAACACGTTGATTGTATTCTGCAGCGACAACGGTCCAGTAATGGACGACGGATACGCCGATGGAGCGTTGGAAAAGATTGGCAAGCACCGCGCTGGCGGCATCTATAAAGGTGGCAAGTACAGCGTGTTCGAAGGCGGTTGCCGCACGCCATTCATTACCTGCTGGCCCGGTAAGATTAAACCGGGAACTAGCGACCAAATGGTTTGCACCATCGATATGGCCAGCAGTTTTGCCGGGCTAACTGGCCAAACAGCTGCCACAGACAGCTTTACTGATAGCGTCAATGTCATCGACGCGCTGCTGGGTAAACCGACGGCGCAAGGTCGTCAAGAACTGGTTCTGCAAGACAACGGAACCTCAGGCACCTTCGGTTACATTCAACGCGATGGCGACAAGCGATGGAAGCTGCATCGCTACGACAAAGGCAAAGCCAAAAACGTTGTCGTCGAAACAAAAATCGCCAGCTCAAAAAGGAACAAAATCGAGCTATTCGAGATAGCTTCGGATCCGGAAGAAAACAACCCACTGGTTCTCGCAGACCACGCAGAACGAGTGGCGGCAATGACGGCGGAGCTGAAGAAGCTCGCACCGTAAGGCTAGTACCACTCACTTTAGATGTTTACCACTAACTTTTTTGTAGCCGTAGTCGCCAGACTTTGGACCGCCTTACGGGCAAACTCTCCAATCTCTGGCGAGATCGGCTACATGATTTGATCCGAAGAACAGCTGAAAGCTAATGGTGACATTCTAATGTGAGTGCCATTGGGCATAAGGCGGCGTAAGGCAAATCGAATTTTCGAAGCCGATTTCGTGAGAGATAGGAGGCCTTGCTGTTGCATTGATGCAAGGCAAGGCAATCCAAAATCCTGCGACTTCGGCTACGAAGAATTGGCAGCGGTGCCGAATTCAATGAGACCTACTCCAAATAGCGCTAGGCGAGTAACACGAGTAAGGCCTAGCCGTTTGCTCCCAGTAACTCCACGTAGTCGCTGGTGATCTTGAGTACTTCATCCATGAAGAAGTCTCGTTCGATCTCATTCTTATCCAACGCTTCGATCGTCTTCTCGTCTTCTTTCTCAGCACTCAGCTCTTTGCGGCGAGCCATAAACTCTTCTTCGTTGAGTGACACTTTCTTGAGAGCTTTCTGAGCCACGTAGTTCTTAATTTGCCGTTTACGTTTGGCAAATTCATCCGAACTTTCGATCCGCTGCAACGACTTACTACGAAGCGCGTCCTTCACCTGCGGAGACGCCAGTTTGTACATGTCGTGCGAGGCCTGAGGGATTTTGTCGAACTCTACTGCATAATCAAGATCCGCTTCGCCAACGTCCATTTTGTCGCTGAGTGATGGAAGCACCAAATCGGCCAACACACCACGTAACTGGGTGCTTTCTCCGCTAGGGCGATAGAACTGCTGCATGGTAATTTTCAATGCGCCGTAGGTGTTTGGCGGGTTGCGAATATTGGCGACGATCTGGTTCAAGTCTAACAGACTTTGCACCGTCCCTTTTCCATGCGTCGTTGTATCACCAACGATAATGCCGCGACCATAGTCCTGAAGAGCACCGGCGAGAATTTCGCTGGCACTCGCACTGAACTTACTCGTTAGCACAATGACGGGTTTGTCCCACGAAAGACCAGGCGTTTCGTCATCGTATTTTGTGATTTGGTCATAGGAATCTTTCACCTGAACGACGGTCCCTTCGTCAATGAACAAACCCGTCAGATCGATTGCCTCTTTGAGACTGCCGCCGCCGTTGCGACGCAAATCAAGCACCACGGCATCGACGTTTTTCGAATTGAAGTCGTCCAAAATGCGTTTCACATCCACGGTCGTTCTGCGACCTCCCAATTTCCCGCTCATGTCAGCGTAAAAACTTGGCAAATCAATCACGCCGATTTTCTGCGGAGTTCCATCATCGTGAGTGCCCTCTTCAAAAATGGCACCCTTGGCAGCGCTGTCCTCCAGCTTGATTTTCTCGCGCGAAATTTTGACGGTGTGGATCTCTTCGCTATTTTCCGAAATCACAGAAAGCCTGACGACCGTACCCGCTTTTCCGCGAATCATGCCAACCACTTTGTTCAGCTTCATCCCAACAACATCGACCGGTTCGCCACCGTGAATGTCGTACAGTTTTTTGTAGATTTTCGTGCCGTCTTCATTACCTTGGGCCACAGCAACGATTTTGTCTTCGACTTTGATTCCGCCTTGTGTGTCACACGCTCCACCTGGCACGATGCTTTTGATGACCGTGTATCCTTCATCGGTCACCGACAGCGTTGCCCCGATTCCTTCCAGTTGTAGGCTGAGCAGGATGCGGAAGTTATTATACGTATCGGAAGACATATAAGTCGTGTGAGGATCAAAAGCATTAGTCATGGCGGTGACAAACATTTCGATGACTTCCTCACCGCTGGTTTGGTGCATGCGACGCGCAAACGAGCGATAGCGTTTCCGCAGCACCTCTTTGGGGTCCTTCTTCTCGATCGATTTCACTTTTTTCGAATCCTCGTCACCTTTTGCTTCGTCTGCGTCAGGTGTGTCGGAATCTTTTTCAGCGTCTTTTCTTGATTCGTTGTCTCGAAATACAAGCAGGCTGTACTTGATACGCTTCCGCCATTTCTCAACCGCTTCGGCTTCGGTCGCTGCAAACGTTAGCAGATCCGGATCGGTGACCATCTCTTCTTTGACGGTGAAGTCCTGTTGGGTATCGACCATTTGGACTGCAGTCTCGGTGCGTTGATCGACGCGTTGAAGGAAACGACGGAAGATGGCAAACGCAGCAGTGAAGTCGCCGCGTTTCATTTCATCATCCAAGTCCGTCCGCCAGACAGAGAACTCGTCAATGTCAGACTGTGCGAAGTAGACTTTCATCGGGTCAAGTGATTTGACGAACAAATCAAAAGCGCGTTGAGAAATCTGGTCATCCATCGGACGATTGGACAGGTGATCATCCTGCATCAGTTTGGTCACTAGTTTGGCAACCATTTTGTTGATCACCGTTGGTCGGCCCAGATCGTCGGCCTGACCCCCGGCCGGTTGAGAGCAGACCAGTAGAATTCCAACGACAACGGGCATTACCGCAGCAAGAAAAGAACGGGAGAGACGTGCACGCGATGGAAACCTAGAAAGCATATTTTTGCCTTAAAATCTGTTAACAGTAATTACC
>CALKXO010000455.1 GCA_938003615.1 uncultured Pirellulaceae bacterium
CTGCGTATGAAATTGTCTCGGCCTTGATTGCTTTTTCAATTCGCTCTTTTACTTTCTTCCTGTCAGACAGTGTCTTCGGCAATCCGTGAATCTCCATGAATGGCGCGCGCACTTCAGTTGTGAGCGCCGCCATTTCTAGAACTAGTTGTTGCTTTTCCTTCTTGGAAAGCCCTGAGTTAACTTTCTTTATCAATTGATTGCCTTATTCGCCGCTTTCAAATTCAAGCCGGGTAAACTTCATTGCGAGATTCGATTTCTCGATACCCGTCTCTCGTGGATTCACTACCGTCGTCAAACGAATCAAACTCTGCAATGTCGTCGAAGTCTAATCTCGTCTCTTGGGTAAGTTTGTCGAGCGAGACTTGGTAGAGGTGGAATTCATCGTCGACCTGGCCTTCTGTAAAAACAAGGTCTTTTTGACTGATGATGTAGGCAGCAACCTTTAGTTCATCGTCGTCCTCGTCGTGAAACGCGATGAGCTTCCAGAAGTCATCAGGGATTTGAACGTCACGGTAAACTCTGTCGCTGCTCCGAAAGATAGGTCCCGCGAATACAGAAACCTTTAACTTGTCGACTTTTGCATCCGCGAAGATGGCGTTTTCGAGTTCGCCCCACAATCCACCCAAACCGGATTGATTGAATTCCTCGTGTTGAGGCGTCATGTTAGTGAAGAAAAACGAATCGCGGTTGGCGTTCTTGGCTTCTCTGATTGGCCCCCAGATCAGGTCGGCGCGTCGGGCGACGTGTCCACGGTCGTAGTCATTTCCCCTGTAAAGCTCGTTCCCCGCTTGAAATTCGCTCGGAACTCTGCGATCGAGAATAAAAGGAATGCCACGACGAGACAGTCTTTTTATGTCACCGCCGTCAATATTCCACGCTACGAATCGCGGTAGTCTTCGCGACTTGCTTTGGCAGACGGAAAAATGTGTATAGTCGATCAGGGATCTCCCGTTCAACTTGAAAGTGTCTTCGTCGATCGTTCGAGACAGTCGGGGTATTGGTACAGATTCGGATAAAAAATCGGGGTCGTACCCGCTACCGGTACTTTCACCAACTTCGAAATCGGCTTCATCGCCCAACTCAGCGTTGTCATTGCTTGAACTCCCCCCCGCTCCTTGTCGGTCACTGCTAGGGCTGTCGAGACCGTTGTTGCTCAATGAGCCAACAACGGGGCGACCGAGCGATATCTTGATTTGTAGCGGAACTTCAACAGTAATATCTTCTTTATTGCTTTGGTTCATGATTTGGTTGCCCGCATTAAATGAATTCGTATGGGTCGGCGGGGCGGTCGTTTCGACGTCGTCCCAGTAAGCTTCAAGATCGTTGTTTTCTTCTGGCAATTCTCCCGAAAACTGAACTCCTGCTTCGACGATGCGCGGATCGCGGGCCAGTTCGTGACCGGGAACGCCATAGTTTTCCAGCATGTAACGTCCTGCAAAATGCAGGGCCGCGACGGTACCGTCGTCCACATTTAGAACCGCTGACCCGGAGTTGCCGCCCAATGTAGAGGCGTCATGGGCGAGTGCTGCTACAGGTAAGCGCAGCCAACGCGAACTGATCCTTTCTTCGCGCGGGACAACTCGCCCTGGAGCAATTCGCTTGACCTCGTATTCATTGCCAAAAATGTCCTGTTGAGCCTGCAAACCATTTCTGGAATCATGCGCAGGATAACCGACAACCACAACATCTTGATTTCGCCTCAAAAGCGATTCATACGTTACAGTCGAGATTTTCAAAATTGGCAGGTCGGGCAGGTCCGCTCGAAACAATGCCATATCCCAATAGGGATGAATCATGATAGGCTCGATCAACTCATAACCCTCGGCTTCTTCAGCGCTGGGCGCTTCTGCAAAGTCGATCTCTGACCCCCAAGGTTGGAGTCGTATTCGTTGTCGGCCAACACCTTCAGTAAAGATTTGGGCTACATGGCGATTGGTCATCACCAAGTTTTTACCCACAACAAAACCGGTTCCTTCGTAACGTCGTCTTTCAGTAATGTCGATTCTGCCGATCGAAGGAAAGGTTTTCTCAATTCGCTCGCGTACCCCAGAGTGTTCTGAAAGATAACTGAACTCATCAGGAAACGAATCAAACTTACCTCTTATAACCCGGTGTGAAGGTCGATGTTTGTGGACAATCGCCTCGAGATGGTACATGTCGTCTGTAGAAGGTGTTTTACCACGTTGAATCTTGGAAGCGACACTTTGAGCCTTTTGAATTCGTTTGTTCGAAAGCCCCTCTAACGCGCTGCCATCAGCGGATTCGACGAATTCTTCCAAAGACTTATCGCCCGCCAGCGACGATAATGTTTTCGCAAGTCGACGAGCAAGTTCTTTAGGTGGTATTGATTTTTCCATGATTAATTCTCAAAAGGTAGTGAATGTTTGTGGGTTACTACTCAACAGTGACTTTCCTTCCACCGATAGAGATTTTAACAGGGTGGCGTTTGGCAGCCCTTGCAGCGAGTTTCTGGGCTTGGCCGTTTACCGCAACACTGCTGTAGGGATACATCAGCTGAATGGGCGCGTTGTCGATCTCAGTTAGTTCGCCACTCCACACAGCAGCGTACAAATTTTTGAGATCGGATCGGTCGTTGTCAGTCATGAAACTGTCTCGTCCATAGTTCATGATCGAAAACTTGCTGTCCTCACCGAACAAATGGCTAGGGAAATCTGTTTCGCTAACGTTGGCAAAGAAGTGACGCAGCCCAAAAATATGCCCCTGTTCATGGGCGAACGTTTCGACCTGTTCTTCTCGACTTTGCTCGAAACAAGTTGGGTAGATATTGAACCGGTGTCGACCACCGTCCGGGAAAAACGCGGAAGCTAAGACGCATCCAGTGTTGTCACAATCTGGTTTCTGAACAATAAATATCTCAAAGTCGGATGCATTGGTGTTGTAGGTGAACTTGATTGGAACCGCGTCTCCCCACAGAGATAATCCATCATCAAAAAGCTTTTGAACAACCGCCTTTTGTTCGTCAGCCTTGTCCCCGTATTTCTTCTCAAATGACCACTCATTGAAGCGATATCGAAGTGTGACGTCTTCTGCCCATAGAGGGATAAAACCATCTGTTTCATGAACACGAATTTCTGCAGGGCTCATGTTGCGATGCCGCTCATAGCCTTTGGAATCTGTGGCACATCGGACCTTCTTTCCGTAAATGTGCTCTTGTGAATTCGTCTTTTTACTTGTTCGTTTTCTGCTCGTTCGTTTCTTGACCATTAGAAAATCCTCGACTTTTGGAAGTGAAAATAAAGGTGATCTATCTGCAAAACTTGTAATGCAAAAAGCTGGTATGGGCGTTCTCAAATGCTAATGCTAAAGGTCTCATCTTCTCCTATGTAAAACGTCATGACTTGTTCGACTGAATCCATATTCAGTTCGCCATAGATGTGTGGGTAAATGCCGGCTGTCGCAGGTTCCCA
>CALKXO010000456.1 GCA_938003615.1 uncultured Pirellulaceae bacterium
GACTTGGTCGATCTATCAGCCGCAGTCATTGACGATTGCAATCGCCAATGACATGGACGAAGGGATAGTGCAATTAAGACAACCAGTGAGTAAGACACTAGACTTGGTTTTCGTTTTTCATTGTTGTAAGACTTTCGTCAAAGAGAAAACAATCGAAAGTTTTACTGACGACATCCAGCCGTGGCTCGTAAACCACGAGTTCAGTTCCCCGGTGCGATTTATCACATTATCACCCATGGTGATGGTCGACGGACGCTTTTCCATGACGATGGCCATTACGAAAGATTCACCGAAGGGTTGAGAAATTGGAATAAACTAACTCGACGCTCCAGCTTACGCGTCGGGTTAGTCGTGGGCAGCAAACCGAACTATTTTCTATTTTCTCAGTTCACGAAACAGCAGAACTGCTCCGACCAGAATGCACACCGCGTTTCCCAGCCACGCCGCGTATGGCGGCAGCGTCAGATACTTGGCGCCGTTGAGTCCGTACATGAACAACGGGTAGTAGACGAACAAGATAGGCAAAAAACAAATTCCAAACGTCGTCGCGAAGTTACCTGTCTTCAGTTTCATCGCGACAGGGATGCCAATAATCACAAAAGCTAGACAGCTGAAGCCGTTTGCCCAACGGCGATGGGGCACCACGTGAAGTCGGTGATACCTGAAATCGGCATCCTTGATTTTCTCCGCACGCGCTTTCCATGGAGACGACGTCAAGCCAACGAAATCACCCGTCATCAGATGAGTTGCCGCCAGCATTGCAGACTCGCGCCGCAAGTCACTCGCTTGTTTGCCTTGTTTGCTGATCGCGGATCCTATCTGACTCAAGTAGAGATGGCCGGGGTCGTCGTGGGATTTTGCAATCTGTTCTGGAGTTTTGAGTTGAATTTCACGGCGCTCTTGGCCATCGAAACGATACGACGCCTTGCCTTCGGCGTCGACCAAGCCATTGTTCATCGTGAAGACAAGGCTGTGTGTTTCAGGGTTGGCGTCCAGCGTCGCCGACGCCGCGCTGGCCCGAAGCACATTATTGCCTGAGGAATGAAAGGTCAGCGTAGGGCGAATCAACTGGCGGTCTTCCACGCCATCGACCTCAATGGAGAACTTGTCCGTGCGAAAACTGCCTTCTTGTTTTAGTACGCCATATACGATTTTGTCGCTGGCCTGCATCACCACACGTTCGACGCCCCAGTAACTCCACGCAAATGAGATATCATTGAGCCACACGGCAAACAGGCTGACGGCGAAAGCCAATACAATCACCGGTAACACGATCACAGATTTAGACAGTCCCATCGACTGGATGGCAACCAACTCGTTATCCGCCGCCATTCGGCCGAAGACGACGCAGACGCTGAATAGGCAGGTCGCCGGCATCGCAAACATCAGTGCTTTGGGGATCAGGTACGGCACCAGTTGGATGACAATTTCCGGTCCGATGCCGCGGTCGCGTGATTCTTCTGCCAATCCGATCAACAACATCAGCACGACAAATCCGGCTGATGAAAGGAAAAATACCTTCAACAGTTCCCAGACAACGTAGCGCGTGATCAGTTTTGGAAACAAGGACCGAAGTGGTGGATGGGGGAGTGGAAATTGGGGAGATCTTCGACAGAAGAAAACAGGACCGCTCGCGGAAGACGCTAAGCCGCTTTTTTGTTTTGTGTGGACTGCGACTTGGCAGCCATTTGCTGGATGACGTTGATGTCGAGTTGAGGAAACGGAATTGAGATATTTGCCATGTCCAGCTGAGTCTTGGCGGCGGCCGTTAGCTGTTCACGCACCCCCCAGTAATCAGCCGGTTTGCACCAAACTCGCAATTGCCAATCAACCGAAGATGCCCCTAACGCATCCAGATAGACTTGCGGTGGAGGTGAAACGACACTGTCCGAAATCGACGTTACTGCCCGTTCGAGTGCTTGGCGGGTTTCATCCAAGTCTGCCGCATAAGCCGCTCCTACTGAAACGTCGACGCGACGCAGCTCGTTGCGAGTGTAATTTTCCAGTTTGCTGCCGAAGATCTCGCCGTTGGGAACGATCACGTGCCGGTTATCCAGCGTGTTGATTCGGGTGGTGAAGAGATCAATTTCTTCGACGGTACCTTGGGTGTCGGCCAAGACGATAAAGTCATCGACCTTGAAAGGACGAAACAGCAGCAGCATCACGCCGCTGGCGAAGTTGCCGAGCGTTCCTTGGAGCGCCATGCCGACGGCAAAACTGATTGCTGCGAGAACTGCGGCAAGTCCTGTCACGTCGACATCAAAGTACGACAGCACTCCCATCGCGACGACGATCATCAGAAGATTTCTGACGGCTTTCGTCAAAAATTTTCCAAGTGTCAGGTCGATTTTCTTGGCCACCATACCGCCGACGTATCGCCCTATTGCTGAAGCGATAATAAAACTGATCCAACCAACCGCCAATGCTAAAAAAGCTGGCGCGATAAACTCGCCCATTAATTCTTTAAATGCGGCTTTGCTTCCTTCGCTCCCTGAAAAAGCTTCTTTACACAGGTTGATAAAACCGTGGGCGAGTTCTTCGTGGCCATCGACAACGGTAACATCTTGTGCAAGAACCTGAGACGATGCCAATGCGACGTAGATGCCGGTCGCTTTGCCAAGCATTGATGTGGTGAACTTGTTTTTCAACATCCGTGTCGCCATCATTTCCAACTCCTTTGGATCAGTAGCCAAGCCGGTGGGGCTTCGAGAAAACGTCAGACTTCCTGCTGACAGTGGAAGAGGCAGTTTAAACAGAGTGCGCTCCAAAGCAAGAGCGATCGATGAGGAGAGAAGTGCTATCACTTTGGTGTAGGGTTGGGCAAACCAAGCTCTGCGGTTACGCCATTTCTTTCAAGGGTAGCCCTGCGGGTTAGTTTTGAAGTTTCACGACTTCGAGCGCGAAGCGCCAGCGCGTGAATATTCGCGGGTTCATTCGCTGGCGCACCCGGCTGGTACGGGTGCCAAAAAAACATCTGGCAAGTAATTTTCGATTTATCTAAAGTCTGGCACGCATGCTGTCGGGGCTCCTGTGGAAACCTGACACGAACCACCACTTCATCCGGACATCACCATGAGTTTTGAAAAACGCTGGCCAGACTATTTACTGCCGGTTGGAATCATTGGATGCTTGCTGGTCATCTTCTTGCCGCTTCCGCCGGCAATCATGGATGTTCTACTGGCTGCCAATATTTCGTTCGCCGTCGTGATTCTGCTGGGGGCGATCTACGCTAGGTCACCGCTAGAGTTAAGCGTTTTTCCTTCAATCTTGTTGGCCACCACTCTGGCCCGGCTGTCGTTGAACATTGCCACGACTCGTCTGATCCTGACCAAGGGGGCAACTCACGGAGACACGGCTGCTGGTGGAGTGATCCAGAGTTTCGCAGGTTTCGTTACGGGCGAAAGCATTGCGGTTGGCCTTGTGATTTTTTCCATCATTGTTGTTGTTCAGTTCGTTGTCATCACCAAGGGAGCCACGCGCATTAGTGAGGTCACCGCTCGATTCGCGCTCGATGGACTTCCGGGCCGCCAGATGGCGATCGATGCCGAATTGAACGCCGGAACCATTGACGCGCAGCAAGCCCAAGTAATGCGTCGCGAGGTGGCCGCCCACGCGGATTTTTACGGGGCGATGGACGGAGCGAGTAAGTTTGTCCGTGGCGATGCTGTGGCTGGAGTGCTGATTACGGGAATTAACATTGGTGTTGGGTTGATGATTGGTATGGCCAATCAAATGTCGCTGGCAGAGGCTGCAAGTACGTTCACGATGTTGACGATCGGCGATGGCTTGGTCAGTCAAATTCCTGCTCTGTTGATCTCGCTGGCAGCAGGTCTATTGGTCACGCGTGGAACTCAGGAAACCAATCTCTCCTCGGAATCAGTCAATCAGTTCTTTTCGAAACCTGTCGTAATGGTCATGACGGCGGCATTTTTGTGCGTGATGGTAACGATGAAGATGCCCATGCTACCGCTGTTGACGTTGGCGGCCGGATTTTTGTTAATCGCTTTCATGACTGGAGACTCGGAAGAGGACGCGGAAGCCGGCCAAGCTTCGAACGCACCTGTTACGCCTGCTCCAGAAATCGGACTCGAAAAATTGCTCAGCAGCGACGTGCTTGAAATTGAGCTTGGTGTTGAGCTGATTCAATTGGCCGACACACGTCAGGGTGGCACGCTGTTAGCCGACATCGGACTGGTTCGCAAGCAATTGGCAAGTGAAATGGGAATTGTGTTGCCCAAGATTCGAATCAAGGACAATTTGTCGTTACCGCAGGATCATTATCGCGTGCTGCTGCAGGGAAACGTGGTCGAATCGGGATCGGTTCGACCGGATGCTCTGCTCGCCATCGACAGCGGATTGGCAACCGGTCCTTTGGAGGGGCACGCCATTGTGGGGATGGCATCGGAGTCGGTCATGCCCCAGCCCGCTTATTGGATTCTTCCGGAATATAACGAAGAAGCGGTGGCCGAGGGCTATCAGATTCGCAAGCCTACAGAAATGTTGACTGCCCAAGTCAAGCAATTAGCGCTTGAGCATGCTGCTAGTTTGTTGACGCGCGACGCAACGCGCACCTTAATCGATGAAGTTTCTAAACATTCTCCGTCGGTTGTTAGTGAGCTAATTCCAAGCGGAATGTCGTTGGCCGAGGTGCAGCAGGTACTGAAGATGTTGGTTTCCGAGGGGATTTCTATTCGGCCGTTAAGTTTGATCCTCGAAACGCTTGGAGATCACTGCTCGGAGACTAAAAACCGCTGGGAGTTGAACGAGAAGGTCAGGGTTCGTCTTGGTCGGCACATTTCGGCCGGTCTTGCGGGAGTCGGCGACTGCGCTATTCATGCCTTTACTTTAGCAGATGAATTGCAGGATCGCATTGCGTGCGGCTGGCACCGTGAGCATTCTGAGATTCGCTTAGACTTGCCGCGGCAAGTTCTCGATTCGCTGGCGCAATCGATCGTAAGCTATGGCAGCCAGATGGCGGCCAACGGAATGCAGCCAATTATGCTGGTTCAGCAGCATATTCGTCCGGTGATTGCGGAACTGGCGGTCGAAAGCCAGATTGAATTGTTTGTCTTGGGAACCGGCGAGGTTGTTAATGCGACGATTGAGATCGTTGGCGAGATCACCGCTGATCAGTTGAGTACGGAAGCTCCCGTCGCCGCGTAGCGGTTGGAGTAGCCGAAGTCGCCGGGCTTTGGATGCGTTACGGGCAAACTCTCCAATCTCTGGCGAGATCGGCTACATGAAGCGATCCAGAGCACGGCTGAAAGTTAATGATGCTTCTCTAAAATGAGTGCCATTTAACTAGCGTTCAAAAGGCTAACGGGCTTAATCCTAATTCTAAATCTGGACAAATCACTCGTTTTGCTATGAAACCGACTCAGCTTAAAACTTTCGGTACATCATTCTGTTTCCATGTAAAATCCATTGAAAAACCAAAACATAACACCTACAGCTCCCTTTATGGGGAAAATCCGAATTTTAGATGATTGCATCAAGGCCCTTTTGCCGATGAGGCCATCTGGTGCTTTATGCCCCCTGAGAAACAACGAAGGAAACGTCAAAGTCGTTTGTAGAAAAAATTAACTTTGTAATTTATTCATTGACGCACGATGCCGTTTTCTGATAACTATCTCCCTTCGGGCAACCAACAGAATTTCAAATTGAAATTTTGACTGACTGCTCGGGAGACAAAAAAGAGTGGTGGCAGGTTCATGTGTTCCCTTTTCGGGGGAATACCTGAACCCGCCAATAACAATACGATACGCCGTCAACGCTTTTACGTTACGTTGATCTCGCGAAACAATCACGGAGGATTGAATGGCGACTTCTGTTGCATCACAAGAAGAAATTCTTGAAGTCTGGAAGCAGTACAAACCAGATTGCTCAGACAAACAACTTCGCAACCGATTGATGGAGCGATACTTTCCGCTTGTCAAATACAATGCGGAGCGAATTTGGCAACGCCTACCAGATGGTGTTGAACTGGATGACTTGATTTCGGCCGGTGTCTTTGGATTGATGGATGCCATCGATGCCTTCGACATGGAACGCGGTGTCAAGTTTGAAACTTACTGTGTGCCGCGTATTCGCGGAGCGATGCTGGACGAGCTACGAACGATGGACTGGGTGCCTCGTTTGGTCAGATCGAAAGCCAGCAAGATCGCCAACGCTACCAAGCGTCTTGAAACCAAGATGGGCCGAGCACCTACGGTGGTCGAGTTATCAGAGGAGTTGGAGCTGTCGGTTAAGGAAACCGAGAAAATGATGAGCGACGCGAATGCCGTCGGTCTGATCAGCTTGAACAAGAAGTGGTACGAAACGGACAGTTACAAAGACGTCCGTGAAATCGATATCCTTGAGGATAAAAAGGGCGAAGATCCAACGCGCCGAGTCCAGAAAAACGACTTGATGCGATTGGTCACAAAAGGCCTCAACCGCAACGAGCGTCTGATCATCATTCTGTATTACTATGAAGAACTGACGATGAAAGAGATCGGCACAACGCTTGATTTGAGCGAAAGCCGCGTCAGTCAGATGCATAGTAGTATCGTGCAGCGTTTGCAGCAGCAGCTGGGTACGCGTCGAGTGGAGTTTGGCCGACGCTAACGTCAGCCAATTCATTGAATCACAAAAGCAGCACCTTGCATCGCAGGTTGCTGCTTTTTTTGTGACTACTGCGGTGCAGAACGCGATCCGCTTGAAGAACGCGATCCGCTTGAAGAACGCGCTCTGTTTGAGCGATTTGATGAGCGATTTGAGCTAACTCGCCGCCGAGGTTTGAACCGAGCCTCAAGGTCTAGCAAGTCTTCTGCGAGGTCGAAACTGAATTCGAAAAAAGCCTCCAGATCGACTTCGATAGGTTTTTCGAATCGCGACAGGGAAAGCTCAATCGTGGGCGAGGCGATAGAATTGCCACCAAGATTGTCAGCATTTTGATTGAAAGCGTTGAATGCACTCATCGGACAGGTCCAGATAGGTAAAACGGTTGAGAGTAGAAATCACAAATTGCCTATCCTGGCGACGATTCGGGCGTTCCTTGCCTGACCGTTATACAACGCATGACAGCACGCAATGGTTCGACGGATCGTATTTTTTGTTTTATAAATATCGCCATTGTGGCGGCAGAGATAATCTGCCTATACTGCGGTCGGAAGGTGTTCGGGAAGGAATTTTAGTTTCTTGCGAACCATCTTTTCCCAAGGCACGTACTAACGCCGCAGTCAATTAAAAACTGGCAAGTTTTGTCTGAAAGCTTCAGTGTTTGAAGCGAAGTTTGGCTGACGTGAGTAAACGGCAGAGACAGACGACGCGTTGTCAGCGTCACAACAAGTTATAGAAAGGAACGACCAAGATTCGCGGCTCATCCCGTCGATAGACCTCCATAGCTCGCAGCGTCAGAACGCCTGTTACGGATGGCACAACTCGACAAGGATTTGCAGCCAGGCAACCGTGATTTTTTCAATAGATGACTTCCGTATCATCCATCTGAAACAAACTCACTCCCGCCTGTTTTTGTTCGTGCCAATTTCACATAGTGGTTTGTTGACTGAAATGATTCAGATCGCAAGCTCGTAACGGGGGAAACCAGATGCAAATTCGACCAACATCCAACATTCAATCGACGTCCAATGTCAACCTGCAAACGCAGAACACGGCGTCCAGCACTCAGCCCGGTTCAACAATTCCGGTTGATTCGCTCGAGATCTCTTCTGAGGCCCAAATGATCAGCAAGACCAGTGCTGACATTCGCGCTGACCGTGTTGCCGACATCAAGGCTCAGATCGTCAGTGGGCAATACGAAACGTCAGAGAAGCTTGACGCTGCGGTGTCCCGCATGTTTGAAGCGATTGGCTAGGTCCACGCAGGTCGCGTCCCTCTCCGCCTGCAGGATATGTGTGGTGCATTGTGACCACCGAGAAAACTTTGAAAGGCCGAAGCATCATTGCTTCGGCCTTTTTTTGTCGCGTGTCCAGCTCAATGCCGACCGATAGTTTGGAGGGTTCCCTGCGTCGCATGTCCTCCAAAGGCTGCTTGCTTCGACTACAATACAAGCGACGTTAGATTTCGTTCGCTCGTGATTAACCCATTCCAGCAGTCTGCCCTATGGCCATTCTTACCTCCGCCAGCGATAGCGTCGTCAAGCAGCGGTTTCACCTCGAAGAAGCAAAAGTCACCATTGGTCGGCATCCGGCATGTGATCTCCACATCGACGATGGATCGGTTAGTCGCATGCATGCCATGGTCGACTTCCGAGATGACGCCTACTTCGTTGAAGATTTAGATAGTCGCAACGGCACTTTCCTCAATGACGCAAAAATTGTGGGCCCGTCCAAGCTTTACGACGGTGCTCAGGTGAAGATCTGTGATGTTGTTTTTACCTTTCAAACCGACGACAGTACGCCATTGAGACCGCAGCAAGCGCCTGAGGCGAAACCGATATCCTTCGAGGCAACGTCCAAAGCTTCAGTGCTTCAGTCGATTGTGCTTCAAGATTCTTTGCCGCTGGAGAGTGATTCGCAAGTCTCTAAAATTGAGCGATCCTCGTACCATAGCCATCGGCACAATCATGTAACCGCAGAGCAAAAACTGCGCACGCTGATCAAAGTCGCTCAAGTGCTAAGTGAGTCACTTGAGCGTGATGAGGTTCTGTCGAGGATTTTGGATTTTTTGTTTGAGCACTTTGCCGAAGCTGATCGTGGCTTCGTTATTCTGAAGACCTCCGATGGGAATCTGCTGCCGCTGGGGTGCAAAACGCGCCGTCCGCAAGATGAGGAGCAGATTCGCATCAGTAGAACGATTATCAGTCAGGTGATGGAAACGGGTTGTCCGGTGCTCAGCAGCGACGCATCGGCTGATGACCGGTTTGATCTTAGTCAGTCTGTGATGGATTTTCGAATCCGGTCCATCATGTGTGCTCCACTGATCAACAGCCAAGATGAATCGATTGGCGTGGTCCAACTGGACACGCTTCGGTCATCGATCGTTTTTACCGAGGAGGACCTAGAGCTGCTGGCCACGATCGCGATGCAAGCGAGTCTGACGATTCAGAAAGCCGATCTATTTGAGGAAGCGAAACGCGCGCGGGAGATGGGGCAGGATCTGGCACTCGCCAATGAACTTCAGAGTCGTTTTCTGCCTCAGAAGCCACCAACGGTGGCTGGATATTCGTTCTCATCATTTTACCGCCCAATGCAGCAGGTTGGTGGCGACTATTTTGACTACATCGAACTCGATGAAGACTATTTGGCGGTAATCATCGCAGACGTTGTGGGACACGGTATCGCGGCAGCGATGTTGATGGCCAAAGTGTCAGCCGACGCGCGGTTTGCTTTGGCGACGACTAAGTCTGCGTCCGCGGCGATGGAACGTCTTAACGATAACCTGACCGAGATGCATCTGAACCGGTTTGTGACGCTGATATTGTGTTTGTTGAATACCAAAACTAATACGCTGGAGGTGGTCAACGCCGGACACATGCCACCGGTCATTAGAAGGCATGAGACGGGTGAGCTAGAGGAGTTGCCGTTGGAGGACTCGGGCGTTCCTGTGGGGATCCTGCCCAAGTTTAAATACGATACCAGCAAAGTAAGCCTCGCCGCCGGGGACGTTGTGATTCTCTACACCGACGGCATCAATGAAGCGATGGACGCCGGCGGAAATCAGTTGTCCACACAAAAAATGCTGGACGAGGTTCGGGCAAGCCAAGCCAAGACGCCGACGGCGATCAACAAGGTGATCTGCGACGAAGTCAATCGACACATGGGCGTCATAAGTCCTGTCGACGATATGTGCCTTGTCTGTTTCGGGCGCGAACGCCCGTAGTTTGGCGTACTTGTTTTCCACGAAGTGGTTGTGCGCAATAGTTGTGCGTAACGGTTGTGCGACTCAACTGCCGGGCCACTTTTGCTACCGGTCAATGGTCATCAGCAGGTCGTAAATCTGTTTCCGGGAATCTTTTTCGTCGAACAGACCACCGTTCGGATAACGAGTGTCGTCATCGTCAAGCGACTGGCTCCAGATGACTCCATGGACGGCCGGTCGTGCTGATAACATTGGCAAAATAGTTCTCAGGTACTTGAGTCGAAAGGCATCTGTTTTTCTGTCAAAAGTATTGACGCTTTTGTCCAATTCCTGCGGCGGGCTGAGTTCGCCGCCGTCAGTATCGCCGGCCAATGCCCAAGTGGGTGTTCTGAGCAAGACGATCAACGGTATTCCTAACTGCGTCCAGAGGTCTAACATGTCGATCCACTGGAGTGGGTCGCGCATCATGCTCCCCCCCGGCCAGTAACCAAGATTGACCTCGATGCCCAGAAAGGAAATCTGTGAGCCTTGACGTAGAAGCGAATCGGCGATCTGGAGTGGGTGCGAACCTCCAACAGCCGAAGCCAAACGTTCGGCCCAAGGGAAATCAAAGCTAACCATTGTCGGAATCTCAACATTGGTTTTGGAGACTTCTTCCAATAGTGTCGTCGCCAATTCTAGCTGGTGTGGGTAGCTCAGATTGCGATGCCCCATCCCGTTGAGCCCGCCCATCACATGCAACAATGATGTCGACGACGACAATTCTTTCAGATGGGACCGGCACTTGTTGACTAATAGAGTTTTCCTAGAGGCGAATTGCCCTGCGTCGATTAATTCTTGTGGCATACCGTTGACACTTGCATCGATGAACGGTCCCGCAATCACTCGTTTGCTCAACTTTTTGCCACCTGTCGAAGACAGTTGTTCGAAGCTCATTCGGACCAAATCAAAACCTTCTGCGTCAATGCTCTCTTGGACATCGCAGGTGAGGCTGATCGTATTGGCCAACCAAAATGCATGGATGCCGTCATTGGACTTTCGAAATTGAGTGACTTGCTCTCCAAAGGAATCGCTGACACTGAATGCGGCATCGATCGACAGGTCCAGAGATGATTTTGCTAGTTCATCTTGAAGAATGGGATCGGAGGTCATGATGGAGTCGCCAAGGCACTTTGCTGACGTGGCGACGTTTACAAAAATCTCTTCGGGGATTTTCAATCCGCCCTCCTGCCAGATTGAAATCTGGTTTCGGAGACGGTTCAGTGTTCCTCGTGCAAGTTCTGTCAGCAGCGGATAGGGAGATTCCTTTTCCAGCAGCGTGCCGGTAGCGATCAGCAATTCGCCACGATTTTCTACCGGCCACGGAATATAGGTTTTGCCCGATTCGTTCCTGTTGCGGCCGACCGTTAGAATATCTCCGTCGGTTGAAACTTTACACGGCCACGGAATCCCGTCTATTCCGACGGTGTGAATCGCAGACGCCTGACGGCGCTCCAACACCCACGCGGCCGGAAGCCGGAACTTAAATTCGCCCATGAAAGCATCCGATTTTGAGAGAATGGCACCCGCTCGATCGCGGTGGACCGTTTAATCCTCAATAGCTTGATAATTATCGGCTCAATGTCAATACGGCTGATTCCCCCAAGCCCTCTCCGGCAAAGATATATTGAGCGACTTGAAGCCTAAGGCTCCTTTTTTTGAACATCCATTTCATCGTGATGGTTCCAGTCTACCGCCGCAAATAACAATCGGTATATTCAGGGAATTGGCGGTCTGGTCGAAATTGAGTTTTGATTGCTCCCCCAACTGAGGCCATTTTTACAATCTGAATTAGCAACGCAGAAAACAGAGTTGGAGTGCATCGTGGCAACACTTGTAAGGCAGGGCAAAGTACGGGATGTTTATGATCTGGGCGAACACTACTTGATGGTGGCGAGTGACCGGATTAGTGCTTTTGACTGGGTGATTCCCACCACGATTCCCGACAAGGGCCGAGTCTTAACGCAGATCAGCAAGTTCTGGTTTGAGCACTTTGATGTCCCCCATCATTTAGTTTCGACCGACGTGCGCTCAATAGAGCTCCCGGAGGGACTCAATGCGGACGAGCTGGATGGTAGGACCATGATCGTCAAGAAGTGCGAGGTGGTTCCCATCGAGTGCGTGGTGCGCGGGTATCTAGTTGGTTCTGGTTGGAAAGACTATCAAAGCACCGGATCAGTTTGCGGGATTGAGCTTCCAGAGGGCCTTAAGAACTGTGCCAAATTTCCCGAGTCGCTGTTTACGCCGGCAACCAAAGAAGATGCGGGCCATGATGAGAACGTCTCGTTTGAGCGCACCGTCGAGATTGTTGGCAAGGAAACAGCGGATGAACTTAAGCAGCGAAGCTTGGAGATTTATCACGGGGGACGTGACTTTGCCGCGAAAAAGGGCATCATCTTAGCGGACACCAAGTTCGAGTGGGGCTTTCACGACGGCCAGTTGATTCTGATTGATGAAGTGTTGACTCCTGACAGTTCGCGTTTTTGGCCAGCAGATCAGTATGTCGAGGGACAGGACCAGCCCTCTTTCGACAAGCAGTTTGTGCGTGAGCATTTGAACGCAACGGATTGGGATAAAAATTGCCTGCCACCGGAATTGCCGCAAGAAGTCATCGACAAGACGCGCGGCAAATACATTGAGGCATTTGAGCGTCTGACGGATTCCACGTTCAAGTGGAAGTAGGATCTACGGTCGGGCGCGGTAAAGTTTTTGCTCTATCAGCCGCTTGATCGTTGCAGTGCTATTGAGCTGGTTGGGCTGATTCGGCGTCTTGATCGGAGCCCTCTCCATCGGTTTTTGCCTCAGACGATTCAGGCTTATCTTCCGACGATTCAGGCTTATCTTCATCTGAGCTGTCTGCTGCATCGGTTTTGGCGTCAAGCGATGCTCCGGGGTAAGCCTTTGCTACCGCAGCTTTGAGCAAGCGAGTCCGAATAAGATTACCATGCATTTGATTCGAGCCTTCTTGTTGATACTGCTCGATTGCTAGATCGTATTCTTTGCGAGACTCATACGAGCGACCCAGTAAATACTGAATGCCTGACCGCCAGCGGTCGACATCATTCTTGCGAGCGATACCGTCAAGCCAGTTAGCAGATGTGCCGGGGTTGCCGTTGTCAAATAAGCACTGAGAGAGGAATAGCCCCACGTCCCGACGGACCAGTCTCATCTGTCCCTGAACAGACTTAAGCCGATTCTCGAACGCAACGGGGTTCTTGTCTCTCAGCAGGCCAATCATGGCCATCATGTCATCGTCCGTTGCCAGCGCATCGATCTCGTCATCGGTGTAAAGCAGGATCTGACAGCTCTCGACAGCGTTGCGCGCACGTTGCCCCTCTTTTGCTTCAAACTTGCCTTTAAAGAAACGGACGCGGTTGGTTCGGTAAATATGAAACTTATCAACATAGGCTTCCTCGCTGGAGTACCAACGCAGTCGGTCGGCCAAGTCGTCGTCACTAGTCGATTTGGGAATCGCTTCATTGACTGCTTCGCGGAACTTATGGGTCCTAAGCGAAATGTCCCAAAGCAGATTCTCGACACCCTCCGGTTTCGGTAGGCGGGCCAGCTCCTTTTCTGGATAGGCCGCCAAATTCAATCGCTCTTCACCGACCAAACTCGATTCAAGCGTCGCCATCCGTTTGGAAAGTGACTCGGGCACGACGTAGGTCATTGCAAAAAGTGAGTTCACTTGATCTTGGTGAACCCAATATTTGGAATCATCTTCCAGTGATTCTTCGATCGTTAGATCGAGTGAGCTGAGAATTGTTTTGTCGGCGCGAGCCGCACTTAATGTCGCTACGGACCCCGGAACTTTGCCGGGGATCGGCAGTCCTAGCTTTGTGTCGAGCAAAAAGTAGTCGTCACCAATCGCAACGCCTACAGCCCACGGGACGGGATTTTCTTTTTCGCCGACGCACAGCATTACCGCATCCAGCTCCGCCTCACGCAATAGCAACAGCAACACTTTGGCTCGATCAACGTAATCGCCTCGACCATAAATGATCGTTTGCCATGGGTGGCGTTGATAACCTGTTCCACGGACACCTGCCGCCCATGCTGTATCCGCCGAGTTCAATCGCTGGTCTTCGATCGCGCTTTCGGATGGAGTAAGTTCTTCTAGCAGATAAATGTTTCGGACAACCCAATCGGAGAGTTTGACCGATTGGGCCAGCGCGGTGACTTGCTTCTTTTCGAGTTTCGGGTGAGTTTTTGAGAGGATTGCAGATAGTCCTTCGGTTTCGTCTGCGTCGAGGCTTAGATTGTCCGCCGAAAGGCGGTAGAGTTCGAAAAAAGTTGAGGTGGGACTCGCGACTACACGCTGCGATATTTTTGACATCCAGTACGCTTCCTGGAGAAAGTAAGCGTCGGTGTTAAGAAAAACCAATTCCTCGTTGCGGTTGAACAGCTTTATGTCCTGATTTTGTTCAATCCAATTCTTCACTTCATCGCTACGGTCCACGTCCGCGAATTTAGCTTGGTCGGCGCTGTAATTTGCCCAGCGGTTGAGTCCTAACGAGACTTTTTCCTCGTAGCTTTTTTGATCGAACTGGCGATCTGCGAAAATGAAATCCATCGTGCGCGAGAGGTCGTCGGTTTTCGCCGACAGAACACTGGTGTCGATGGTGGAAAGCGTTTGGTCGGTTAGGTCACTACAGCCGGCCATAGGAACCAAGGCGGCCAGCAGAAATGCCACAGTCTTCCATCGCTGGAGGGGTGTGGTGTTTTGATTGACTCGATTCAACTGAATATTCATCTGTTGTGTCCGCGATTCCATCAACTTTTTCCTGAAACTGTTCTGTCGGCGGGGCCGCAATAGTCGCTATTGGGCACCCGAGATTCCGTCAATTTTCTTCAATGTCTTCAACAGGGGTTCGATTTCGTCCAGCGGCACCATGTTGGGCCCGTCGCTTGGCGATTGATCGGGATCTGGATGCGTTTCAATAAAAACCGCATCACACCCGACCGCTACTGCTGCTCTGGCTAGTGGAGCCACCATTTCTCGTTGGCCGCCGGTTGTGCCGTCCGAAGCGCTGGGCATCTGCACACTGTGAGTGGCGTCGAAGACTACCGGTGGACCAAGTTCGGCCATCTGGATCATGGAACGCATGTCATTCACCAGACGTCCATAGCCAAAAAATGTACCTCGTTCAGTTAACAAAATATTCTCACATCCACTCTCCTGTAGTTTACCGACAACGTGCTTCATATCCCATGGGGCCATGAACTGGCCTTTCTTGACATTGACGGCGCGTCCGGTTTGGGCCGCCGCAAGTAGCAAGTCGGTTTGCCTAGCTAGAAATGCGGGTATCTGAATCAAATCGACCACTTGGGCGACTGCCGACGCCTGTTCCGGCAGGTGAATGTCGGTGGTCACCGGAACGTCCAATGCCGCTTTCACCCACGCGAGAATCTCTAGCCCTTTTTCGAGGCCTACTCCACGGTACGATTTTAAACTCGTTCGGTTCGCTTTATCGAAGGAAGCTTTGAAAACATAAGGAAGTTTCAGCCTTTCACAGGCAGATTTGACGTGTTGGCCGATCTCCAGCATCAATTCTCGGTCGTCAATGACGCAGGGGCCAGCAATCACGACCAGAGGCAAGTCTTTTCCGCACAAAATGGAATCGGAAATGCGAACAGGTTGATTAATCAAAGGATTTCCGCAGTAAGAAAAATTGAATGAAAAAGCGTCGCTTTGGATTTCCACATTGCCGATCTGGGACAGGATTCAAGCGCTTCTGGAATGTTATTTTCGGGAATGTCATTAATTGGCAAATCCCCCCCTCGAAAGCTATCCTAGTGGTTTCCCGGGCACCAACAGCGTTAGGCAATTGGGTATCACCTCAATCGTGACGGGCAGCTCGCCTCCCGGGTCGCCGTCGAGCTGAAATGGGACGCGTGCATTGGAACGAATGGTCAGTTTACGAAATTTATAAAACTCTGTCTTGCACCATTGGCGGTGTTTTCCCAAAACAACGGCCGCTAAATAGACAATCCCGCGCAACAATCCTCCGTATCGAAAGCTGCACAGATTCAATTCGCCGTCGCAGGGATCCGCCTCCGGCAATAGCGGCAGGTTCATTGCGTATCGAGGGGCATTGAACACGAAGGCCCACCGGGCAGAGCTTTTGATCGTTGTGGCGGGTGCATCGGTGGGGGCTGGCCGGTCCTCGCCGTGTTGGTCCTCGACCGTAATCTGCAATTCAGGATATCGATATCGTCGCAGAGTGCTGATAATGGGGCGAAACCATGACCAATAACTGATGTGGCCCTTGCGGCTTTGGTGCAGCTTTTCGACAACGTGCGCGTCAAAACCGCAACTGGCCATCACCAAAAACAGTTTACCGTTGGCGCGGCCCGCATCCATTTCTAAGTATTGGCCATTGACGATGACATCCACAAATTGCTCCGCGTCAGCCGACATTCCAAGATGCCGCGCCAATAGATTCTCAGTACCTAGCGGCAGAATGGTTAGGGGGGTGCCTTGAGGCAAACGGTTCGCCAACAGCGATGCAGTCCCGTCGCCACCGGCAGAGACGACGGTTCGTAAATCGCCCGATTCTGAGAGTTGTCCCGCACGATTTACAACTTGGGCGACATCCGTCAAAACGTCGACTTCGAAATTGGAATCAGCGAGCCGTTGACGGATATCCTCAATCAAGGTGGTGCGATCGGCAGAACCTGAATTAGGATTGACCGAGATAACGATCGCCCCGCCAGCGATCGATCTACCGGCGATCGATCTACCAGCGATCGACTTGCTTGAACTGTTGCCGGCAATGAATTCAGGGTTCGAGTTTGGGGAGTTTGGCCTCATACGGGAAGCGCCTCTAGGTATCCAACACGACATTGGTTCTGTAGATCCAGTCCTGCAGGGTTTGTTTTTTTTTGCTGAAGGTCAAAACCGTGATCTGCGTTAGCAGCAAAGCCGCCGCGAAACCGGCCAGCAGGGTTCTGACCGCCTGCGGCCAAACAAACCCTTCAACATCAAATACCATACTGGACACCAGCAACCAAACAAACCCCATCCTCACGAAGCTCCTCGCCAGCATGACGCGTCCCGGGGGTTTCAGCCCGTATCGGTTGACCACACGCAGGTACAAGAGGTTTCTGCCGATGGACTGTCGGAAAAGAAAAACACTCAACGAATAAAAAACCAGAGGCAGCATGTCAGCGAGGGAGACCAGCAGTACGATGGCCAAATTGTCCGTCTGATCTCTCAATTTTAGAACATCGAACAATAAGAACTGAATCGACGCGGCCACCAGCAACACCGACATGAAATCGATCAAACCCGCCAGCAATCGGGGAACCGTCTTGGCGCGGATACTCGACAAAGCCTCGACATTTTCTAAGTCACTCACGAGTTCGTTGTAATTGGAATATCGCTTTGCAGGGTCTTTTTGCAAAATGCGACGCAGTACGGAATGCCACTTCTCAGGTAGATGCTCTGGCCAAGGTTGGGGGAAGTCGATTGAAACGGCGTTATGCTCTTCGGTCCATTGAGCCGGCGTTTTCCCTTTGAGCTTCACCGGCAGGTGGCCAAACGTCATCTCGTAGAGCGTCACGCCAAGCGCGTAGATGTCAGAGGAAAGCGTTGTCTTGCCGCCGCCGATCAGTTCTGGAGCCAGATAGTTCGGAGTGCCTCCGAAGGCAGCAACGCCCGCGTGTGACTCGCGTCGGGCCATGCCAAAGTCCGATAGCTTGACGATTCCGTTTTCCTGCACCAGCAAATTTGAGGGCTTGATGTCGCCATGAATAATGTCCAACCGGTGAGCGAACTGAAGCGCTCGCGCTACCTGCAATCCATAGGACACCAGTTGCCGGTAGCTTAGGTTTTGAGTGCGAAGTAAGTCACTTAGCGGCTTCCCTTTAACCAACTCCATCGCCAGAAACGGTTCGCCTTCCTGTCTGCCAACAAAGTAGATCGTCACCACATTGGGGTGACTCACACGCGCTTGCGAAACAGCCTCTTGCAGCAGCACTTCGACCTCGCGATCAGAGCTGGTTTGATCGGTCCAAGAGACACCGCTTCTGAGGACTTTCACCGCGACGTAACGTTGAAGCGATTTGTCAACCGCGCGGTAGACGTATCCCATGCCGCCTCGACCTAAACGGTCGATAATTTCAAAGTGCTCGAAGCTCTGGCCAATCAGCGGATCAACTCCAACGACGTCGAAGGAATCGTCGTTGCAAACCGTCTCTGAGTAGCTACGGATCGTGGCGTCTTCAGGAAGGGCCATGGTGGCCGAGAGTTCCAGCCCCAGCTTCTCGGCGGTGACGACGCGTCCACATTGATCGCACGTGCCGCCAAAATTTTTGTCAATGACTAGCTGAACACCGCAGGGGCAACGGTACAGCAGCCGGGTTTCTTCAAAGTCTCGGCTTGAATCAGATGAGGCCATAGAAACAGCGCTGCTTATTGTCCAGCAGCAGGCAATGATTGGAGAAACGTTAGGGCAGGGAAATTAGATGCTCACTCGCCTGCGTAGGAAAAGGCAATGACATCAGTTTAACTGATGATCCAGCAAAAACGAGTCCCGAAGCAAGCTGGTGTCTATTTTGCGACTTCAACTATTCGCGAAATCAGGCCGCGGCTCCATCAAACGATCTAATGAGAAAGGCTGAGGATCAAGAAAAAAGCCAACGCCAACAGGGGGCGCTTGTTGACTGGCGAAAAGTAAGCGCCGGTTCAAGCAAACAAAAGGCAATTCGGTTTCCCATGGGCGATTTTAGCGACTGGGAAAGTCGAGCTCACATCTTGCGCCATCAGCGCTCTTCATGCAGGTGATTGTCCCGTTGAGCGATGTGGCCATGCGCTGGCATAGCGCTGGCATAGCGCTAGACCAAGCCCGACGCCGGATGGGGAGTCGGCTTGATCGGCCGCAGATTTGTGAAATGGGTTGAACAGTGCGCGATGTTCCTCAGGGGCAACTCCCGGCTCGTAGTCTTGAACCGCAATTCTCACTCTGCCTTGATCTGCCGTAACGATCAGGTCAATTTGGTCACGCGATGAGGGAAGCGCGTACTTGCACGCGTTGTCCACAAGGTTAAAAAGAATTTGCTCCACGTTTGCCGGCACTGTTTGAATCGAACACTGACGAACTTCTGGCGAAGTCTGGATTTTCAGATGCGAGCCGGCATTCTCTGCACGCCGTTCGAGTCGGCTCAAGAACCGATCCAGCAATTGGCCAATCGTTAATTGCTCGACCGCTGATCCTTCCACTCCACGTTCCAAACGCGCATATTGCAGCACGTTGTCGACCAGATAGGTCAGGCGGTCAGCTTCCGCAACCAAAGTGGTCGCGTAGTCCTTTCTTTTTTCTTCGGGGACCATGCCATCGGCCAGCATCTCCGAATACATTCGAAAGGTCGTCAACGGAGTCCTTAACTCATGCGTGACAGCTGAAACAAAATCTGCCCGCCGCTCACTTAACGCCAACACTCCTCTCAACAAAAATGCCGATGCTACGGCAGCCAACAATAGTCCTGACCAAACCACCATCAGAGAAAGCCACAATCCGGAATTGGCATAGGCGTCTGCTGGTACGGCAACTGGAACCTCCGGGATGATCAGCTGGGCAGGGACGGTGGTTAACGCACGCGATGCATCGAACCGAATGTCGACCACGGCGCGCTTCACCTCAAGTTGGGGCAGCAGGTCTTCCACGTCGTTTCGCAACGCTGTTTCAATGACTGGCCAATTCAGCCAACAGCATTGGACGACAGCTTGTTCTTCCAACTTAACCCGCCGCGCTAGAACAAGATGCTCCTCCAACCACAGCGGTCGCATTACGCCCACCTGTTGTTGCATCACTTGGGCAGCGACACTGCCGTTATTGAACAATTGCTGCGAGGTCATTTGGTTGGCCGCTTGGCCACGTTTTATATAATCGCGATTGCCACGTTGAGAGCCCAATCGTTTCTGGCGAGCAAGTTTCAAATTGTCATTCGAAGACTTCGATACTGTTGGCGCCTGTTGCATTTGTTCGATCTGTTGGGTGACGTAGTCAGACGCAGCGACGCCGTAGGCAGAATTCGAAAGATCGTAATTCGGTCTGATTTCCAAACTCAACGCAGCGGCAAGTTGCGATTCTTCCGGCAGTTGATCGACGAGGCAACGTTTTGAAATTTGATCAAAAGAGCCTAACTCTCGTGCTTGAGCCACCAATGTCAGTTGTCTTGCAGACGGGCTGTTCGTTTTTCCTTTCGGCAGTCCAGACAGTTCAGGCAGTCCAAACTCCGGAGTCGTTATTTTGTTGTTCTGGTCTATTTGAAAGTACAGAAGAACTTCGCAGGGGGAGGCCCGATGGAAGAACTCTTGTTGGGCTTTGTTTGATAGAACGATGGCGGTCGCGCGGCTTCCACGCGCGCGATCAGTTCCTTAACGCTAAATGGTTTTACGACATAGTCGTCCGCGCCGCCACGTAAGCCGCGCAAACGATCTGGCTCGTCTCCTTTGGCGGTGAGAATAATTACAGGTCCTTGTTAGCCGCAGAATAACGAGCATCCTAATCGTCGGCGTCGCGACGGCAGCAGCTAAAAAAATAATGTCTCAGAGAATAATGATAGCCAATCGAACAGTGACGGAACCACTATTGTTAAACTCGAAATATCTTGATGCCTAATCCATTTATCTGAAAGCAACACGCTGATGAGGGCCGTACAATTTTAGGCTCTCGACGGCTGCTGTTCTGAAACAAGTTGGTAACCCATGGCCTAGTGGGGGCGGATTAGGACGATGCCCCGCCGGTCAGCGCAATGCTGCACGACGTTGGAAGCTACCGTCAGACAAGGACCAGATGAACGCCCAATGGCAGCCGATCCCGGCCAGCACGAACAGATGAAATGTCTCGTGCGGTCCCCAAACTTGGTCTATGAAGATCGGGCTTTCTGCTGCGTTAATAATCGCGCCGATCGTGTAGCAGAGGCCTCCGGCGATCACTGGAACGGCAGCCGACCAGCGATACCGTTTCCACAACAGCCAAGTGCTGAATCCTCCCAGCCAACCCATCAGCAGAAAGATGCCGTCGCCAATGACTGACGGAATGCTGTCGAAGAAAACGGTTCGTAACGTAATGCCGATCGCCGAGATGGTCCAGAGAAGTCCGATCATTCCCCAACGTTTCCAACCGGTGAACACCAAGCCATGGATCGCGGTGAACGTGCTGGCGATCAGCACAAAAATGGCGGCCACGTCTAACCTTAGCATCACCGCCCGCGCCGTCGTGCCCAATCCCTGCATGTGATAGACGAAGCTCATCGAGAGTAGCGTCAGTGTGGCGAAAACGAATAAAAGCGTAAATGCGATCGAGCCACGTGGGGAGTGTCTGAGGGAGGCGCTGTAGATCAGGAAGAATGAAAGCAGAAAGAAAATGACCACACCGACGAGATGCGACAGGCTGCTCATCGGATCGTTGAACCCGCTGATTGAGTACCAAGTATCCATCGCGCCAGTGTACCTGTTGATAGGTTTGTGTAAACGGCGGACGCCGAATCTCACGAGGCGGCGGTATTGAACTTTGTGGTTCTAGGTCAGCGAGAGGGTGTCGCCCCATTTGGGGTTGAATTCACTTAACGAAAAAAGCCCACTTCCGCAGTTTGCGGAAGTGAGCCGTTACGTTTGGGATAATGGAAAGCGTTGAGCCAATTTCAAACTGATCTAGAAAATCAAAACAAGTTGACCGGTCGAGAAAAGTTGTCCGTTAGCTTGAAGCTCCGTATCCGAACGAGTTCGGTGGCTGCCAGGGCAACCCGCCGGCTGCCTTTTTAAACAGCGCCACCTCGTTGGCTAATACAGAAACTTTTCACAAAAGCACCTCCTTTCTCTAATACACCCTTCGCTGGAATCAAGCCTTAAGATAGATCCAGTCGAAGGCGGCTAAATGCTTTGTCGCGTCAACAAAGCCCACAGGTAAATGATGGCACAAACTGGCAAAGGTTCAAAGGTGGATCCCGGAATTCAAGAAAAAAGTAGAAAACGCTGCACTCATGAAACACGGGTGTTTTGTCTAGACGGTGTGTTTTTGTCCGCAAAAGGATTATTCTTCGGGGTTCCCGCCGTAGACGTCGACTTTGACCAAACTTCTGAACGGAAAAAGGCGAAAAGACCAATAAAATCCGCAAGGCTCGCCGCTTCCTCAGTTGTTGGCGTGAGAGCCTTTTGATAACATCTGGCGATTCCTGTAAGTATCAAGGCGCTTCTATATAGGGAATCCTATCAACCGGGTTCAAAATCGTCCTTGCTGCTATTTATTTCAATCACCTTTGTCGTGCCGCTTTGTGCACGCAACCCAACCCCCAGTGCCCCTGTACTAATTCTTGATTCAGCACTGGCTTGGAAGTCTCCATTATGGTCAACCGTAACCTTATTCTATCCCTCCACGATCAATCCGTCGAAGACGAATTGAACAATCTGTTCTCCGCCGGCGATGTGGCTGTCGATGATCTGGACATCAATGATCTGATCTTTCCAGAAGACGAAGCCGGCATTGGCCAAGGCATCGATATTGGGAACATTATCAATGGACGGATCGTACGTCTGGATAAAGACCAGGTGATCATCGATTTGGGCTTCAAGAGTGAAGGAACGATTCCCCGTAACGAGTGGGACGAAGAGGCTGACAATCTCGAAGTCGGCCAGAAAATCAAAGTACTCGTCGAAGACTTGGAAAACGAACAGGGACGCGCCGACGATCCTTCGGGCCTGATCTCGGTCAGCTTCCGCAAAGCAAAAGTCATCATCGCTTGGTTGGACCTTGTCGACAAAGTCAGCGAAGGACATATCGTTACGGGGACTTGTCAGCGCAAGATCAAGGGCGGTCTGTTGGTCGACATCGGCGTTCCAGTGTTTCTACCTGCGAGCCAAGTCGACATCCGTCGTCCTGGCGATATCGGCGAATACATCGGCCGAGTCGTTCAGTGTGAGATTCTCAAGATCGACAAAGAGCGTCGTAACATCGTCGTCAGCCGTCGTTCTCTGATCGAAAAAGAACGTACCTACGCTCAGCAAAAACTGATGGCCGAACTGGAAGTTGGTCAGGTCCGCAAAGGTGTGGTCAAGAACATCGCCGACTTTGGTGCGTTTGTTGATCTTGGCGGAATCGATGGTCTGTTGCATATTACCGACATGTCGCACACGCGGATTTCCAAGCCATCTGAAATGGTTGCGATGGATCAAGAAATCGAAGTCATGGTGCTGACCATCGACAGCGAAAAAGGAAAAATCGGTCTGGGCCTCAAGCAATTGCTGCCTAACCCATGGGACAACGTTGAAGAGAAGTATCCGATCAACACCGTCCACAAAGGTGAAGTTGTCAACGTGATGAACTACGGTGCGTTTGTGAAACTCGAGCCTGGCATCGAAGGTCTGGTTCACATTTCAGAAATGTCATGGGTCAAGCGTGTTAACCATCCGAACGAGTTGGTCAACATTGGCGACGAAATCAATGTTGCCGTTCTGGGGATCGACAAAAACGGCGAACAAATGTCGTTGGGGATGAAGCAGACTCAGGACAACCCATGGGACAAGGTTCAGGAAAAGTACCCGATCGACAAAGAGATCAATGGGCGCGTTCGCAACCTGACCAATTACGGTGCGTTCATCGAGTTGGAAGAAGGCATCGATGGTCTTTTGCACGTCTCGGATATGTCTTGGACTCGCAAGATCAGCCACCCGAACGAAGTTCTGGAAAAGGGCCAAGAACTCAAGTGTCGTATTTTGGCCGTCGATACCGATCGTCGCCGAATCGCACTTGGTCTGAAACAGATGAACGACGATCCATGGTCCGCAGACATTCCAGATCGCTACCAGCCTGGTCAGTTGATCAAGGGCAAGGTAACGAAGATCACCAACTTCGGTGTCTTTGTTGGTCTCGAAGACGGGTTGGAAGGCCTGTTGCATATCTCGGAACTTTCCGATGAGAAGATTGAGAACCCGGAAGATCTCGTCAAAGTTGGCGACGAACTGGAAGTCAAAGTCTTGCGTGTCGACACCGACGAGCGAAAAATTGGCTTGTCGCGTAAGCGCGTCGACTGGACTCCAGAAGAAGAAGCTAAGGCAGCAGAGAAGGACGGCAGCGCAGGTGGTGGCGATCGTCTGTCTGCTTCGGTCAGTAGCTCTTCCACAGATCCGAACCTGCAAGGTGGTCTGGGTGCCAGTGGTCCTCTGATTCAGACGCCAGGTATGAAAGCGGATGCCGAAGCTGAAGAGGTCAAAGAAGAGTCTGCCGAGTAACGTCGGATTTTTCGACAAAGAATGGGCCCTCGTCACAGCGATGTGACGGGGGCTTTTTTTATGGTTCTTCCCAGAACTTAGTAGCACGA
>CALKXO010000457.1 GCA_938003615.1 uncultured Pirellulaceae bacterium
CATCGTTTCGGCCGGGATCTGCTGGACGGATTAACCTCAATGGCCGCATCGTCGACGACTTGGCGAAAACGGACGAATTGATTGAATCACTTGAGCTGCGTCCATATAGCGTCGAGCCGATGGATACGGGCGTTGATGCGAGTGATCGCGATAGCAAATTGACGTCAACATTTGAGTACTTGATCAAGTTGGTCCAACAGCCGGACGGCGGAGAAGAGGCAAGCCCCATGTTGACATTGGACCGAGCCGCCATGACATTCTTGAAGAAGCAAAAGGAGGCTGCGGAAGGGAACTAGTCCTCCTTAACCTTCCCGAAAATCACATGTTTGACTCTCTTACAAAACGCGAAAAAAATCTTGCGATAGCCACCGCTGCGGCGTTGGTTGTGACACTTATCTTCATCGCATTTTTCTGGTTTATGACATCGTATAACGCGAACGAGGCCACGTTGCGCGGTATCGATGGACAAATCAAGCAAGCGGAAGCCAAAACACGCAAAGCTATGGCAGCGACGCGCCGTAAGGCTTGGTATGCGGCGACCAGTTTCAGCTCAAACAGCGACAAAGCAAAAATCGAATACATTGCTTGGTTGAAGAAGACGTTGCGTGACGACATTGGTGTCGATCTTAATAAGGGCGTTGATCCAGAACGTACGACTTCGATATCTCACGAGGGTGTCAAAGTCGCGGATCAAATCTCTTTTTCGATCAGCTCAACCATGACACTGAATCAACTGACCAAGTTTCTGATAAATTTCTATTCCGTTGACGCGCTCCATCGCATCAGCACTTTCAAACTCACGCCTCAGACGGAATCCGTGGGTCGCAAAAAGGTCCGTACGGGCAATTTGAAGACCACTCTTACAATTCAAATTCTATGCCTCACTGCAGCAGGAGAACGATCCAAGTTCGGGAAGCATTTTCGTGATCCGCAAGTGAGTCCTGAAGAGGCGACCAAAGCCATTGTTCGTCGTGATATTTTCGGCCCTGCCAATAATTCTCCAGTCGTCAAGGCAAGACCTCGATCATCTTACGAAACAGGCAAAGACGTATCGTTAAACTTGACCGCCACTGATGCGGATGAAGATGACGTTCTGACGATCGAGATGCTAAAGTCGGATGTCGAAGCGGCTGAATTCGTTCCCGGTGGCGACGGACGCGCTGGCGCGCTTAAGATCCCGGGGCAACCTAAAGGACAGTATGATTTTGCGTTCAAGGTTACCGACAACGGGCTTCCGGTACGATCGACCGAAGAGATAATCACCATTCGTTTCAAGGACAAACCGGTCCCCAAGAAGAAGCCTAAGCCGAAGGTTGTGGACTTTGCTCAAGAGACGCGCATCACGGGCAACCTGAAAGACCGCGCGGGCAACTGGGTGGTACTGGTCAAATCCCAGATGGACGGCAAGAGCTGGCGTTTGGGGGTTGGCGAGTCATTTGAAATGGACAAGAAAACGTGGAAGGTTCAAGAAGTGGGTCAGACTTCGGCCACATTCAACGTCGCTGGCGAGGCACTAACGTTCACGCGTGGCACACCATTTGACAAACCTGATAAACGCGCTCCAATGCCGGAGTGATTTAGAGACAGATTACTCCGATAGCCTCTTCTTTGGCGGAGTCGCCAGACTTTGGATACGCTGAGAGAAAATCCTCCAAACTATTGCGAAATCGGCTACTCAGCCGCGCTCACGCTGAAAGTACCAACGGTATCGTAGGATCAAGAAAAGTGCTGCCGTCGCCAAACCGATAGTCAGGCCATACCACAAGCCAATCGGTCCGAAGCCAAAGGCGAACGCCAGCAACCAGCCTGATGTGGCTCCACATCCCCAATAGGCCAGCAGCGTCAGTAGCATCGCGGCGCGCGTGTCCTTCAGCCCTCGCAGTGCATTGGAGGCCGCCACCTGCAAGCCGTCGAAGATTTGAAACAGGGCGGCGACAGTGAAGAACATAAACGCCCATCGAATGACATTGGTATTCTCTGGCTTTTCGAAACTGACGTACAAGCCGATAATCAGGGCGGGAATTACTAGAAACGCAGTTGCCGAAACGCACATCACGGCTCCAGCTGTCGCAATGCCGACGTAGCCCGCCGCTTTGGCTCGGTCAGTGTCCCCCGCTCCGACGGCCAACCCCACCCGCACCGAAAGTGCGATGGCGATGCCAAGGGGAATCATAAACGTTACCGAAGCAGTCTGCAGAACGATTTGATGAGCGGCCAATTCGTCGACTCCGAAACGCCCCATCGCAAACGCTGCCGCCGAAAACATCCCGATCTCGAAACCAATGGTTAGTCCGACGGGTACGCCGATTTTTAGAACTTCCGCCATCATTGGACCATCGTATAATCCGGCGCTCGAGGCTTTTAGAAGTTCCGGGTAGGTCCTGATAAAATAAACCAGCAGCATCAAAAAAGCACACATCATCACAAAGGCGCTGGCGTATCCTGCTCCAACCAGTTCCAGTCTAGGAAACCCAAAATGGCCAAACATCAATGTATAGTTCGCCAACACGTTGAGTGCGACACAGAAAACGCTGGTCATAAGAATTGGGCGTGTGTCGGAAAGCCCTTCCAACGTCGCACGCAGTGCCATGTAGCCAAATGCCGGCAGCAATCCCCAAGAGATCGCACGCAGATAGGCGGTGCTTTGCGCCGACACTTCTGGCGGTTGATCCAGCAACGCGAAGAAACTATCGCTGCACCAAAATAGTGCCACCGCAGGAACCACCATAATCAGGCAAAGTAAAAACGATTGCCGAAGAGCGCATGCGATTTTTTCATTGTCGCCCGATCCATTGGCTTGGGAGACGATTGGATTGAGTCCCAGTAGAACGCCAGAGAGGATAAAGGTAAGCAGATACCAAGTGGTGCTGCCGAGTGCGATTCCAGCAATCGCGTCATTGCCAATTTGCCCCGCCATCACCGTGTCGACAAAAGAAACGGTGTTCTGCGCCAGATGCGCCAATACCAGTGGAACGGCCAGCGTCACCAGCCCCGCGAACTCTTGACGATAGATTGCCCCGGTTTGTGGTGGCATAGGATTCTGGAGGGCGTGATCTGGAATTTTTCGAGGCCAAGGTCGCTAGATGACGCAAGACGTTGGGTGCCGGATGAAACAATTTCGCAATCTCTTGTACGATCGGCTACGAATCACCCGTCAACGTGATCAACCCAACCTCTGGGGGACAGTTGATTCGAATGCATTTGTCACCCGAGATGCCTCGGCTGACATGCATCAGCATTTTGTCAATCACAAACGTCCCCGAGGCGTATAGGATCCCAAACTTGCTGGGAGCCACGATCGGTCCAATAATGGGAAGCTGAATTTGCCCTCCATGGGTGTGACCGGCCAACATTAAATCAAATTGGTAGTCCCGCGCCCAGTTGAACTGATCGGGCGAATGACTCAGCAAGATTTTCAATACGTCGTTGTTCGCACCATTGCCAGCAACTCCGGCAGAAGATTCTTCGAACCTTTTGAGCCCCGCCGCATGTGGATACCATGGTAGTTCGTTGCCAGTGATCGCAATCGTGGCTCCATCGATTTGGACCGTGTGCCAGTTTCCTGCCACCCCAACCAAACCGGACGCGTCCAATCGCTCGCGCAGCAATGCTTCGTTTTTGATTCTGCGATCATGGTTTCCCAGCACATAGAAGACGCCGTGGCGTGCTGAAAGGCTCCCATAGACTTCGTCAATCCAATCCAAACAATCGGCCTCGTCGATCAGGTCACCCGTAATCAGGATCAGGTCCGGATTAAACTCGTTAGCCGTATTGGTGATCTGCTCGAAGTAGCTTCGGTCAAGTTGCCCCGTCAAATGATAGTCAGAGAGGTGACAGATTTTCAGCCCCTCTAAACTCTTTGGCAAATCTGCAACGCGAAACGTCAACTGTTCGCTCGCGATCATATGCGCTTCGTTACCGGGGATCGCATTAAAAAGTCGCGCTGTGGCTCCGTGATAAAGCGATTTGCCGAGTTCCTTTTGAATGTCCCTTTTGGAAACCGTGCGGCTGATTACTTGAGCCGGTCGGCGGTATCTCCATTTTCGATAGAACCAACGTACGATAAAGTACAATCCGCTAACAAGGCAAAGGGGCAGGTAGATGCGGTTTGCGATGTTGTTCTGCACCACCGGCCAGAAGCGCAGCGTCGCCAAAGCAATGAGTTGCCAGATCAGATAGATCCCAAAGATAAGCGTAATCCCGCCAAGGATTTTCTCGGACATTTTTCGCCAGCGACGGGGAAACGAAGTCGCGTGGGCTTGGTTAAAGGCGACCGCACAGATGCCAAGATGCCCCACGCCCGCGACGAACCACCATGCTAAATCCATTTATGCTGTCGTCCTTCAGATTGAAAATTAGGCGCGGCATCGACTAATTCGAGATCAAGGAGCGGTGACCGTCGCGTCAAGAATCGCCAAGACCTGCTCTAGCTTGAAAGGCTTGTACAGTATCGCGTTCGCTCGAAGCCCCGCTTCACGCGCCTTGGGAAGAGTATGGGCCGGATCGTAGCCAAAACCCGTCATCAGCACCAGAGGTGGTGACGGATAGAACTCTTTCAACATCACCAATAGATCGTAGCCTTTGATGTCCGGCAAGCGAATGTCAGCGATAATTGCGTGGTAGTTCTGCCTTCGACTTGCGGCACGCACCATCATCAGTGCCTCGTTGCCAGTGTGGGCCGTTTCAACCACGCAACCCTGTCGCTCGAGCAATTTGTGGGCCGACAAGCGCACGTCAGCGTCGCTGTCGATCACCAATACACTCTTATTCTTCAGCGACGTGGTCACTTCGGTCTTCACGCATCCTGGTACTGAATCAGCTGGAGCCATCCCTTCACCAACTTGGCAGATCGCAGATTTGATCGCACGCGCCTTTTCGGCAATCACTTCCAAACGCTCGGCCAATTTCGGATCAAGCGTGTCAAAAGAAGCCATCAGCTGAACGGTGTGGTTCAGGATTTCGTCGACTGGTGTGCCGACCGCTTCTCGGATAGCGACGACGCTTTCGAGAGTTGCATTGGTTCGTTGTGCGTTGAGTAGTTCGAGGGTGTTGAGCGCGATCGCGATGTAGTTTGCAAACGACTCAAGGAAAATCAAATCATCCGCACTGAAACGGTTGACGACCGGACTCTCAACATTGAAGGTGCCGACGATTTCATCGTGATACTTAAGTGGCACCGTCAAAGCACTTTTTGCACCGACCAATCCGTCGAGATACAACTCATCCTCGGTCGTGTCCTCACAAAGATAGCTCTTCCCAGTCGCAGCCACAAATCCAGTGACTCCGTTGCCTTCCTTTTTTGCGTACAGGATCCTCGATGTGATGCCTGAATCCATCCCGACCGACAGCAACGGCTTGAGCTCTAGTGATTCGGCATTGAGCACGCGAATTTCGACGACGTCAAAATTCAAGAGATCCTTGGTATAGTGATGAATGTTATCGATCAACAGTTCAATACGCTCGGAGAACCCCATCTGGTAAATCTCCTCCGGGCGGAGATCAGTTAACTCAGCACCGGCGCGGTGGAGTGCCTCGAATTTTTGCTTTTGAATGATCTCTTTGGTTGCGTCTCGTAAGGTCGCCACCATCTGATAACATTCACCCTCCTCGTTGAGGATTGGCGTCACGTAAAGCAAATAATAGCGCTCGCCGATTTGAATCGTTGCGCTACATGCGGCTCGTGCGGTAAGCACCAGTTTCAGCGGATTGGGTTCCTGCCCGTAAACTGAGAATTCACCGAGGCACTCCAAAAAATTAAGGCCGCCCAGATTCGATTGTTTCAACCATCCAGTCAGCCTTTGATTCGCATTCAAAATACATTGAGTCGCGTCAAGCAACGCAACGCCTAGCGGCACACAATCCAGAACCGCTTCGTTGTGCAAATAGTGTTGCAGCGACTGGCCTTGGACTTGAGCGTTGCAGATGACCAGCGCGTCGAATTGATGCTGGGCAAGGAGTTCGACGGCTCCAGACGTCGATGCTACTTCAATGACGTCGGTGACGTCGTTGAAATGAGAGGCAGAAAGTGAGCTGCCGCTTTGATCATTTACGAAAAGGACTTTAGGCACGGTGGGACGCCTTCACTCTTCTTGGGATTACAATGGGTTGGCATCAGGAATGCAACTGCATTGGAGGGTTGGACAGGTTAATGTTAGCCAACATTGGAATTTCGGCAAATACACCGTAGTGAATTAACTTACATTTTGTTGTTTGAATTGAAACTAGCCTGCTAAGTCTGTAGAATAGGAAAAGTCAGGAGTCGATGTGGATGGCCGCAACCTGACCGGGGCAAACTGCGTTTGTGGACGCTCAACGCGCTCTTAGAGTTCCCTACGGGCAGGATCAATTGCCAACAGTTGAAATCTCTGAAGTTGACTTTCTCTGAACCGACTGAAATTAATCGACACTCCGTAGCAACCCAAACGCGGTCGCTTTTCCGTGCTTTGCCTTTCCAGCCTCCTCAAGGGAGGCAAGCTTACTTTCCGCGCTCAACGATTGATTCATTTTGGCAAAGAAGAAAAAGAAATCTGCGAAGGTCCGGGCGAACTTTCGCAAACGCCAAAACACACGGGTGCGGAAGCGCGACTTTACCAAAGACTTTGCCGAAGGCGGTGATTCGGTAGACGAAACGATCAGCAATGAGCGTTTGTCTGGCAAAGGTGCGTTGTCACGCAAACGAACGGTTTCCGGGACAAATTCCGAAGAAGGACAAGAGACCGGATTCGAGGTGTCGTTGGATGTCGATTCGGCACACACGCGCGCCGGACGTGTTCTGTCAGTTCATGGTTTGAACAGTTTTGTGAAAACGCACGATGGTCAGGTCTACGAATGCACCGTGCGCGGGGTTTTAAAATCGCTGGCGACAGATCTTCAACATGTTGTGGTCGCAGGAGATTTTGCGACGATCGAACTGGATCCTAAAAGTTCGGGGGAAAATCAGGCGGTCATCGTCCGGGTTGATCACCGCCGCAACCAAATCAGCCGAACCAGCCGCAAGAAACAACAGATTATTGTCGCCAACGTTGATCTGGCCTTCATTGTCGCCAGTGCTGGAGAACCCGGTCTGAAGCCCAATTTGATTGACCGATTTCTGGTGTCGGCTGAGAAGTCTGGAATTCAACCGGTCATTGTGATCAACAAAGTCGATTTGGTGCACGCTGCCGACCTACAGCCTGTTGCCGGAGTTTGGAGTCAAATCGGTTACCCTGTGATAATGACCTCGACGGTTACCGGCGAGGGATTGGACCGGATCCGCAAATTGGTGCGTGGCCGCGATTGCGTGGTGACCGGTCAAAGCGGCGTCGGCAAAACTTCTATCCTTAACGCGATTGAACCAGGTCTTGCGCTCAAGGTCAGTGCTGTTTCTACTGAGAATCAGAAAGGCCGGCACACGACGACTGCCGCGCGATTGATTCCACTGACGCCGGAAGAAGGCGAGGACGATCAGAAATCAGCAGGGCATCTTGTCGATACGCCAGGGATTCGTTCGTTCCAATTATGGGATGTGATCCCAGAGGAAGTTGGTGGGTATTTCCGCGACATTCGTCCATTCATCAACTTTTGCAAGTACCCGAATTGCACACACACGCACGAAGATGAGTGCGGCGTCAAATGGGCAGTGGCGGACGGGAAGATCGATGCGCGGCGATACGAGAGTTACTGTCAGATGCGTGAGAATGACGAGTACTTCTAGGTGTCGAAGTTCTTGCAACGCAATCGGTAAGTCAGTTGTCTGGTTTGGCACCATTGGAAGCGTAACAACGCAAGCCAACCTGTATAGCTACCGATCAAGGCTTGCTGTTGTGGTAGCCGATCTCGCAAGAGATTGGAGAATTGGCTCGCAAGCGTTCCAAAGTCTGGCGACTTCGGCTACGGAAAACTATTCCGATTTCGGCAGGATCGCGTTGTGGTAGATGTCTTGGACATCTTCGCAC
>CALKXO010000458.1 GCA_938003615.1 uncultured Pirellulaceae bacterium
GACTCAGAATGAGCCAAATGGCAGTCTCATAGTGAGAGCTTTGTTCAAATTCGAGAAAACGTCTAATTGGAGAGTACTTTGCCAATCTCAAGTGCTCGGCCTCACTTACAAGCTTGGCCTAGATAGCGTCTTTGAGCTTCATTGCCGGCGGGCTAAAGTCTGACATTTCTCGGACCAGTTGTCGCCAATTTGAGGGAGTTCCCGGCGTGAGCCGGCCTAACACGCGCTGGTCGGTGGCACCGGTCAACCAAGGGAGGTTACCCTGCATCTGATCAATGTGCAGGATCCCCAACAGTCCTGCAATGGTGGCACGAATTGAGTCGTCATCAACACCGCGGCTTTCTGCCACCTGATGGTGGACGCTGGTGATTTCCCCTACGAGCGATCGTTGGGTGAGCATCGTTTTAATCGCCGATTTTTGTTCTTCGTCGCCAAAGATCAAAGTTTTACCCACCGTAGGCAGCGGGCCAGATCTAAGACGCTGCGTCGTCTTACGTTGCAAGAGATCAAGTGCTTTGGCAAGGGCGTCCGCAAAATCGATCTTCGGAGCTTGTACGAGTCCGATGGGCGGTAATTCGGCGTCCAGTCCATCGGATGCTGGCAAGAGGAAAGCCCGAATCTGCTCTGCTGCAAGAATTACGATTCGATGTTCGCTAGCGACGCGCTCATGGCGATCTGCAAACGCCAGCCACAAAGGTAACGGTTCTAGCGGGGCACCGCTGCCTCCCGAAAGCACATCGTTGACAGGGAAATTGTCGATCACGGTCAAACCGGTCAGGTCGGCGACACGCTGGCTATCGGACAGCGCGCAGTAGATCTTCCGGCCATCAAAATCTTCTACCCACAAACCCGGGTCGGTCTGCGCAACGGCCAGAATGCGATCAACATACTTGCCAGCATGACGTTTCACCGATTCAATCGCTTGGCTTTGGAAGTCGGCCATCTCCGACATGAACTGACGGGTCGATTTGAGTGTTGGATTGTCCCGAGACGCACTGACAGACTGCCAGCTATTTCGGATCGTCTCTGGAATGGGGAACGTCTGACCGGCAACATGTCTGAGGCGGAGAAACTTTCCGTGGCCATCGGTCATCATCAAAACACATTGCAACGCGCTGACCGTTGGGTTGACCGCCAAACCAATCACCAACCGGTGGGAGCGATCCTGAAGGACGCGGTCAATGCGCGCCGCTGGATCGTCCACTGATTTCCACAGGTCGAACGAGATGGTGGGATAGCTTAGCAACGGTAAACCGAACTTCGGGTGACGGGAATGCCCAGATGTCTTCGTTAATTTGAAATCGGTCTTTCTGAGCGCCGAATTCCGGTTCAAACGGGCCAAGTGTATGACTTTTTTGAAAACGTTGAGTTTACCGATTGAAGGCAGCGAAAAATCGTGGAGATGCTAGCGGCTATCTGCTGGAGGTGTGGATCAAAGGCAGCCCCCCACCTGAGTATCTATCCTGAGACCTCGGGTTGAACAGTGCGGCTACGACAAGGTTGCGTATGAATTACGTTCACTTTCAAAGACAAAACGACCGCGCCTCACCAATCGCATTGTTTCTCATGCCCCAATCGAAATCGTATCCAACGTATTGTCGCGTTGTCGGCGCGTTAAAGTTTTCTGTTTGCGAAAGCGTTCTGGGCTAGGCGCAGTTGAGCACTGATTCGTGTTGTTCCAAAAACTCCAGCCACGCCCGTTCCAATTGTTCTAACCACGACCGATGAGACAGATTTTTTGGTTCCTCCGGAATGTGATGACGATGTTCAATCGTAGGTATTGGAACATCTGAGATCATCATCAGGGTTCTGACAGCCCGTTAGATTACCATCATGCTGGTTCATCCCTTGAATCCAGCGTCCTTTCGAATCAAGAAAACAAGTTCGAAATCTGGTCCAATTATGAATCAACGAAAAAAATTACTGCTTGCCCTCGTCGTTCCTGTAATGGTCGTATGTTTGCAAGGCGCCGCATCATCACTGTACGCCCAGGACTTTGAGCCACTGGGGTTCGGTAACCCTAACACCAGCCTTGACTTGCCGGCGAATCCGCTTCCGGGAGGTCCGCTTTCATCGGCGTTGTCTCCCATCGATTCATCAGCCCCATCGCTGCGCGGCGAAGTGATTAAAGTGCCTTCAGCAGCCACATCGCCATCGCCGTTGTCGTCGCGACAACCGGAATCAATAATGACAGAGACTACTCCGGCAATATCGGGCCCCGCGACCGATGGCGGATCGCATGCTGAAGGCGATGCTTATCCCGCCGGCGAATCAGATGCCCTTTTCGATGAAAGCTCATTTGACAGCGAGCCTTATGAAGGACAAGTCTACGACGGTGTTGTGGAGTCAACGGTATATGAAACAAGCACCGTATTCGGAATGTCGGCTATTGGATTTCGTCGCAACTACGGTAGTGATCGGCTGTTAAGCAATAACTTCACAGATCGTGGCGACACGCTTTCCACTGGCGATACCGACCACGGAAAGATGGGTGGCTTCGAGGCCTATTTGAATTGCCGAGCCAGTACTGGAGTGGGGTGGGAGTTTAGATACTTCGGACTTGCCCCCAGCGGCAACACAGCATCGCTTGGCAATGACCCTACCACTGTTTTGGTTGGCCTGAACAATGTTTCGGAAGCTGCTGGTGATCCGTCAGTCGCCGATGTATTCGCCGACGGGAATTTCCATGCCTTAACGCGTGAAAGCAGCATCTACAACTTTGAGTTCAATCTACTCAGGAATCGATCTGACATTAACTGGTTCAATGGAATGTTGGGCAACGTCGAGACGATGGTTGGTTTGCGATATATTGATTTTGACGAATCGCTGGAATACGCTTCGGGAAGTGACGCCGGCTCCGGCCCTCGTCGGCTAGCGTTTAACTCGTCGGTTGAGAACTCTCTGTTTGGTGCCCAAGTCGGCGGACGATCTGAGTTCAATCTCTTCAACAGGCTCGGCGCATCGATTGGAACGAAGTTTGGCTTGTTCTATACCAATGCCCGAGCCAACCGTAAGATTAGTGGAAACTTCGCCGACGGTTCGACATATGACCCGAACATCGTTGACGGTACCACATCGATTTTGGGCTACGACTTTGGCAGCGCTGAAAATGATGCAAGCTTCCTTGCCGAGATCGATCTGGGATTGATCTACCAATTTGGTCAAGCTTCGCGCGTGCGGTTAGGTTACCGGGCGATTGGGATTTCGGGAGTCGCCTTTGCCAGCGACAACATTCCTCAGGATTTGACCAACATTAGTCAGTTGCAAGAAACCTTCGACAGCCGCAACTTGCGATTGCGAGGTATCTACTTCAGCTACGAGTTGGCGTTTTAGTCGAGGACGCAAGTGAATCGCTGGCAAAAGTAATTGAGTGATTTGCAGTCCTAGGTCGAGTACTTCATTCTATCGCTCAAATGCTGCTCCCTTTTTTTCAGGAGCGCGTGACTCCCAGACTTCTCCGTTGGGGAAGGTGTGCCGTTCGATAAAGTCAGGAAGAAACTCCAATCCCCATCCCGGTGCGGTCGGAGTGACGTAGCAACCGTCGCGCACTGAAATGGGATGCTCCACCGCTTCCTGAAGGAAGTCGATGTACTCGACCAACTGCGTGTTGGAGTGTCCCGAAACAGCAATCTGATCCCACATGCCGTAGTGCTGAATCATGTTGCACAGCGCGATCCCGCCGCCATGGGGACAAACGGGAACGCTATACTTCGCCGCCATGAGGATGATCGCCATCACGTCATTGACGCCTGCCACACGAACGGCGTCAATCTGGCAGAACTTGATCCCGCCGCTCTTTAAAAGCTGCTTGAAAATCACGGGCGAGGCCGCCTGTTCGCCGCATGCAAAACCAAAGTCAGCTTCGGCAAACGTTTCCGAAAGCTCTCGATATCCCATCACGTCGTCACGCGCGATCGGTTCCTCAACCCACTTCAATCCAAAAGGACGGTAGCGATCGACGTGCTGTTTGGCCTCGTCTAACCCCCAGTACTGATTGGCATCGACCATCAAGTTACAATTCGGGCCGATCGCGTCACGCATAAATTTGATCCGTTGAACGTCTGCCTCTGCATCGCGCCCAACTTTTAGTTTGAACGAATCAAATCCTTGCTGCTGAAGCTTGCGAATCGTTCCCAAAATCTCATCGTCACTGAGGCCCAGCCATCCCGCAGTGCAGTAGGCCTTTGGCCCCAAGGTTGCCATCTCATCTTCCCGTTGGGAAACCGTCGCGCGCTGTTTCTTCAGGATGGCAACGGCCTCGTCACGCGTCAAAGCATCACTGATATTGCGATAGTCGATACAGTCAGCCACGAATTCTGGCTCGAGGTCAGCGAGCAGCTTCCACAGAGGTTTGTCAAGTGATTTGGCCCACAGGTCAAACATGGCGTTGATGACCGCGCCCGCAGCCATGCGGAATACTCCATCGTGCAACCAACGCAGCTGGTGATGATCGATCAAACGTCGATAAAGTTGAATCGGTTCTGCGGAGAATTCGTTCAGGTCGGTGCCAATGATCAGTTGGCACAAATCCTCGATGCCGTGACAAATCCAGTCAGTGCCAGCTCCCACGGTGAAAACCACCGAAACGCCAAGTAGTCCGGCATTGGTTTCTAGGTGCAGCAGCGCTGATGAATAATCGGGTTCTTTGTGAAATGGATCTGAACCCAACATCTGATCGGACGTTGGGACGCGCAGGTCAATGACCTTTGCACTGGTGATCTGAACGGATGGAGTCGCCATGGATGTTCCTTGCGCACAAATTTGTATTGGGGACCACGTGATGGCCAATATTCGCAGAGAGTCGAATTCGGTAGCGTGTGGTATAGGACGCTTACCGAAACCGGCCACTTGGTTACAGTACCCGCCACGGTTTTACTTCTTGCCTTGATGCACCAAGGCCATCGATCCCCAGTTCAACCACATCGCCCGCTTTAAGATATTGAGGGGGATCAAAACCAAGGCCGACTCCAGCGGGCGTGCCAGTTGAGATTACGGCGCCAGGTAGAAGAGTCATATGTCGGCTGAGATAGCTGATGACGGTCGGTACGTCAAAAATGAAATTGGAGGTCGATCCATTCTGTTTCTTGTCGCCGTTGAGCGTCAACCACATCCCCAGCGCGTTGACATCTGAAATTTCGTCCTTGGTCGCTAGAAACGGCCCCAACGGAGCGAACGTATCACAGCTCTTCCCCTTGACCCATTGACCACCGGTTTCTAATTGAAACGCTCTTTCGGAGTAGTCGTTGTGCAAACAGTAACCGGCAACGTAGTCCATCGCTTCAGCTTCTTCTACGTAGCTGGCCTTCTTGCCAATGATCACCGCTAACTCCACTTCCCAATCGGCCTTCTCACCGCCGCGCGGCAGCACCAAGTCGTCATTTGGCCCAACCAGAGCGCTAGTTGCTTTGAAGAAGATAACGGGTTCACTGGGCGGTGTCATCCCAGACTCCTCTGCGTGGTCCTTAAAGTTAAGTCCGATGCAGATGATTTTAGAGGGACGGCAAATCGGCGATCCCAAACGCGTGGTCGCAGGGACCACTGGGCAGCTTGCCTGATTCTCTGTCAGCCAGCTTTGCAGACGATCGAGTCCTGCGCTTTGAAAAAACGCCTCGTGATAATCTTCTCCGAAAGCAGAACAGTCCAAGCGCGTCCCGTCATCCAATTGAACTCCGGGATACTCCTTTCCGGCTTCTCCGAATCTAATTAACTTCATTGTGTGCTCATCAAAAAAAGGTGTGGAATTTTGGTCGTCGAAAATAGTTATGGTTTTAGGTTGTTGAAGCCGCCATCAATTTCAAAATTGGCGCCCGTGACAAACTTTGATTCGTCCGATGCCAAATAAACGGCCAGCGACGCAACCTCCTCAGGTTGCCCCATGCGACCGACCGGCTGAGTCGCGGAAAGCTTCTTCAACATCTCGGTTTCTTGGCCCGGATAGTTCTCCGCGAGAAACTTGTCCACAAACGGCGTGTGAACTCGTGCTGGTGAAATGCAGTTGCAACGAATGTTGTCGTTCAGATAATCGCAAGCGACCGAGCGCGTCATCGCGAGCACGGCCCCTTTACTCATCGAGTAAGCGAAGCGATCCGGAATACCGACAGTGCAAGCGATGGATCCCATGTTGACGATGGCGCCGCCCTGATTCTGTTTCAACAGTTCGATGCCGGCCTGCAGGCAATGATAGACGCCTTTGACATTGACACTGTAGACCCTATCCATGTCGGCCTCGGTTGTCTGTTCTAGTCCGCCAATATGAGCGGTGCCTGCGTTGTTGATCAGCACCGTTAATCCGCCAAAGGTCGAGCCGATGCCGGCAAATGTCTTTTGCACATCTGCTTGGTCTGAGACGTCGCACGCATAGGCTTCGGCAGTGCCGCCAAGTGTACTGATTTGTTCGGCAACGCGTTGTGCTGCATCAATGTTGAGATCAAGCACCGCAACGCTGGCGCCTTCGGCGGCAAAACGTAAACAGACGGCTTCCCCGATACCTGATCCGCCTCCGGAGACGGCGGCAATTGTTTCAGTCAGGCGATTGCTTGTCATTGATTACTTTCTTTTCCCAATTGGACAGATGACATCGGGACATCGGGACATCGGGACAGGTGACATCGGTGGTCATCTTAGGCGGACGGTCGCGAGTCCAGTGGTCATCTACCGCCGCAGATGTTTCGGCCGCATTGCTAATGTCGAATTCTCCCTGACCCATCCAAGATGGCTCACTCGTCCAAGGGCACTATTTTAACTTTGCGAGTGGAGTTAGTTGTAAGAATCGAGGCAAGTTAAATTTTCTCTGATTTTTGAAGTTCACATTAGAAGTAGCCGGACTTGAAAAGCAAAGATGGCAAGCAGGCCAACACGAACTATATTTTTTAAAAATAAAGTTGAAAGGTGTTAGCTACTGTGCGATAGTCGCTTTTGCCGAAATGGCGGGTTGTCTTTTAGATTCTTGGGCAAAGTTCAGCAACGGTAACGGCAACGTCCGCTGCGCTTGCCACTGCGATTGCGATTGCCACCGCGATTGATCGATTCATCTTCGTTCCATCGGTCAACTGCCAACAAGATCTGCTTCGGGCCTCGTATAACGTGCGACAGACATTGGAAGTTAAACGTAAGAAGAAATGACCTAGGAAATGGTGGGCACAAAGGCCGCCCCTTTTTGACCCGCGATACGATTCCAGCAAAGCCAATGTTAGACCGTCAATTCATCACGTCTTTGTCCAATCTGTCCCATCTCGTTGTGATCTTTGGAGTCGTAGTCGCGGCACTGAGCAATACACCAAGGAGTTGCATCGCGGCCGACCGACCCAATGTGATCGTCATCTACACTGACGATCAAGGCTACGGCGACGTTAGCTGTTTGAATCCCGAGTCGAAGTTTCAAACTCCGAATTTGGATCGATTGGCGCGTGAGGGAATGACCTTTACCGACGCACACTGTAGTGACACTGTCTGTACGCCTTCCCGATACGGATTGTTGACCGGCCGGTACAGCTGGCGAACGACGCTAAAGCGCGGCGTGTATGGGGCCGAGAAGAAATGTTTGATTACCGATGGACGGATGACAATTGCGTCATTGTTGAAAACAAGCGGATACCACACCGCGATGGTGGGTAAATGGCATTTGGGGATGGAGTTTCCAGGCGAGCGCAACAACCGAGATTGGACGAAGCCGATACTCGACATGCCGCTGGATAAAGGGTTCGACTATTTCTGGGGGATTCCAGCCTCGATGAATTATGGCGTGCTGGCGTGGTTTGAAGGGAGATACGCGCAAGTCCCGCCGACTCAATACACGCAGAAGAAGAAAAACAAGATTGCGATTTCTGATTACAGAATCATGCCGCCCTACGAAGAAGCGTTGCGGAGGCCCGGCACGACCAATGAGATGGGCGTGGTCAAAGGCCAACTTGAAATCGCGCCGGACTTTGTCGATTCACAGTGCTTGACTAGGTTCACAGATAAAGCGATTGAGTGGATCGAAGGGAAAGCTGACGACGCACGCGCTGGTAAGCCATTTTTTCTGTACCTGCCGTATACGTCGCCTCACAAACCCGTGATTCCCATCGAACCATTCCGAGGTAAAAGCAGGGCAGGGGCCTATGGAGATTTCATGATGGAGACCGATTGGCATGTCGGACGAATTCTGGAATTTCTTGATCGAGAAAGTCTCTCGGATGATACCCTCATTCTCTTTACCAGCGACAATGGTCCTGAAAAGACGTGGGAGAAACGAATTGAGTTGTATGGCCATCACAGCAGCGGCATTTACCGAGAAGGAAAACGCTCGATCTTTGAGGGAGGCCATCGCGTTCCTTTCTTTGTACGCTGGCCTGCGAAGGTGAAGCCGGGAAGCAAATGGAATCAGCCTGTTTGCCAAACGGATTTGCTTGCCACATTGTCTGAGATGCTTGGCCAGACGCTTCCTGATTCCGCCGGCGAAGACAGCGCCAGTTTTTTTCCAGCCCTCACCGATGCGCAAACCGATGCGCTTCGCGTGCCGATGATTCATCACAGCTCCGGCGGCGGATTTGCGATCCGTGCCGGAAAATGGAAACTCGTGATGGAAGCAGGTCGACAACAACGCGCGCTGTACGATATTGATTCTGACCCCAGTGAAAAAAATAATGTGATCGGTAATTACCCCGACGTCACCGAAAGACTCGTTGCAAGGATCACTAAGATCATCCGAAGCGGGCGTAGTACGGCAGGTGAACCGCAGCCAAACGATACTCAGTGGTGGAGTGACCTAGTTTGGATGGAAAAGTGGTAGCGCTGGACGAAATATCCAGCCGAATTGAGGTGGCCTCAGGAGGCCCGGTAGCCGAAGCCCTTGACGACAAAGTTCGGCAGTTGCGCGAAGAACTGCAACGGACTCGGCGGGAGCGTAACATTTTAAAGAAAGCGTTGGCCATTTTCAGCCAGGAAAGGTAGCCAAATTCTACAAGGCTGTTTCTCTGATGCACGAAGATGGATTTGAAATTGCTCATCTTTGTGAAGCCTTGGGGATTCATCGCAACGGATTCTATCGGTGGCTCAACGCCTCTGAAAACATTTATCAACAACAGGACACAAGACGGACTCCCATGTTACTCGATCAACGGTTTTGTACCGTTGGCATCGGTGGTTTCAGCTTCAAGTATCCATTGAAGGCTCAATGACTCGACGAGGAGTTTCGACTTTTCGTTGCCGACTTTTATCGGACCCTAGTGGCAAGTCTTAGGCGTTTGGCATGCAGGAATTTAGCGGTATTTAATATTGGTATTTGAGCTTGAGTGGAAATATCGGACACTTCATGAGGATCATTTTCATGGAGGACGGATATGGGCAGATCATCATTTGCAACTTTGGAAAACGACCAAATCACATCATCTGATGAGCTGCTAAAGTTGGCTGCTGGTAAGCTCAAAGGCACCGCGCGGCGGCAGTTCCTTGCCGAAGTCTGCGAACGTCTTTGTGACGGCAACGCACGTCGAGCTGAAAATCGTTTTGGCTGGGAACGCGGGGTCCAAGAATGCAAACTGACAGAACTAGGCAAACCTCTTCCCGATAGCGGCAATCGTGAGTGCAGTGATTTCTGGGGCGACTGCATGAAACGCTGGTGAGAGCACGCACGGTCGAAGCATCGCGGTGTTCGCAAACTGGTTGTCTACCTAGATAATGGCGCCAAGAATTCGGGGGTGACGCGCAAGTTCTTACGTCGCGTGGTTGCTTTTGTGGACTGGTCGGGACTGGAAGTTCGGCTTGTTTACTATCCCCCTATCACAGTAAGTACAATCTAGTGGAGCAGTGTTGGTCGGCGCTTCAACAAAAGTGGAATGGCGCGTTGTTGACGTGTTGGAAGGTCGTGAAATACTGTGCATTGAGAATGACTTGGAACCAACAACATCCCACCGTGCTACGAATCACCAGAAACTATCAAAACGAAAAACCGGTTACCAAACAAGAGATGGCACAAATCAACTCAAGGTTGTTGCGTTCCGAGACGCTGCCAAAATGCGACGTTACAATCAAACCAAAACACAGTCGCGGCAGGTAACTACCTACCTGCCAAACGCCTAAGGATGAGCAGTGATCAGTCTAGCATTCAATTTGCCGCCGGCAATCGTCACGATATTGAATAAGATCGTCCATAGTCGGCGCTATCACGTACTTCAACGGGTAATTGAGCCAACAGAGGTAGAAACGACAACGAATTGCGATGTGTTGGGACGCTCTCGGCCTTATTGAAGAGAGTATTTGCCATACGGCATTTCGGTTCGAGTCTCAATTATTGATTGTTAGAAAGCGATGAGCATCAGCCGATGTTTCTGATTCAATGTCATTGAAGGTAAAAGTTCAGCGAGCGAGATAGCGGCATCGAAAAGTAAAACTTTAGCTGAGTTAAAAGTGAACTTCCAGCTTTAGAATCGCAGACAAGAAATTGGGGATCAGCCCCCGTTTACATCCTCACCCAAGAGCCAAGACGGTATTCAAGTTAAATGCTCCGCCAAAATACAGTCCAGCACCAATGCCCAAACATCTCCCACATAATTTGCTCGAACGAACGCGCTTTTTCGATCCCCGGTTGGTTTCCCACCCCCATGCTGAGAAGTTCGTTCTCTACTGGATGAACACCGCTGCGCGCGCGAACGAAAATCCGGCGTTGGATGTGGCTCGTTGGATTGCTGATCAGCAAGACGTGCCGCTGCTAGTGTATCACGCGCTTTCACAGCGCTACCGATACGCATCCGACCGGCATCATACATTCATTCTGCAAGGTGCTCGGGATGTGCAGAAGCAGTTCGCAGAGCAGGGAATTAGCTACGTGTTTCATTTAGAGTCGCCGGATGACCGGCAGCCACATTTAGTAGCGCTGGCAGATCAGGCCAGTGTTGTCGTGACCGAAGACATGCCGGTCGATCCTCCACGCCGTTTTATGAAGGCGCTTAAACGCTCGACGAAAACTCCGATCCTCAACGTTGACACGGCATGTGTCGCTCCAATGCAACTGGTGAAGAAAGCTTACACGCGCGCGTTCAAATTCCGCAGTGCCACTAAAAACATCTATGCCGATCGTTTGACTGGTCACTGGCCAGAAATGGATATAACGACGAAACCGTTTGATCTAGCTCGGCTGCCGTTTGAGCCTCTTGATCTGCAAGCGGCCAACATTTCGAACTTGGTTGCTCGTTGCGCGATCGATCACTCGATTGGACCGGTGGTTGACACCATCGGCGGCAGTTCGGCGGGTTACAAGCGGTGGAGTGCTTTTAAAGAAAAAGGACTAACTCGTTACGCAAAGCAACGAAACAATGCGCTGCTCGATGGTGTCAGTCGCATGTCGGCCTATTTGCATTACGGTATGGTGTCGCCGTTTCGACTCGCGCGCGAGGCAGCTCAAGTCGACACCGTTGGATCGGAAAAGTATTTGGATGAGTTGTTAATCTGGCGCGAGCTTGCGTATACATTTTGTTTCTATCGCTCCGACCACGATCGATGGTCAGCTCTTCCCGATTGGGCGCAGCAATCACTCCAACGCCACGCGCAAGATAGCCGGCATGAAACCTACTCATGGGAGCAGTTAGCGCGCGGCCAAACGAGTGACGTTTTTTGGAACGCGGCTCAGCAATCGTTGCTAATGCAGGGCGAACTGCACAACAACGTGCGGATGACGTGGGGCAAGGCGATTTTGAACTGGAAACGGACTCCTCAGGAGGCATTGGCCACCATCATCGATCTAAATCATCGTTACGCGCTCGACGGACGCGATCCAGCATCGTACGGAGGCATACTATGGTGCCTCGGCCAGTTCGATCGTCCTTTCGAACCCGAGCAAAACATCATCGGTGTTGTGCGACCGCGACCGACGGCGCAGCACGCCGATCGGCTGGATCTGCAAAAGTACATGGCCAAAGTAACGGAGCCTCGATTTGCCCCCGTACCGCACATCGCAGTCATTGGCGCTGGGATCTCAGGTCTGGTTGCCGCCAGAACGCTGCAAGATCACGGACTGAAGGTCACCGTTTTCGACAAAAGCCGCGGAGTCGGTGGACGCATGTCGACACGTCGGGTCGATGACGGAGGCACCTTCGATCACGGCGCGCAATACTTTACCGCACGCGATCAGCGTTTCAAACGGCACGTTGATTCATGGATTGAGCAAGGCGTCGTCGCGCAATGGCCTGATCGAAGTTTGGGAGACGATCAGAAGATTGTGGTACTTGAAGATAGGGCGATTAAATCGGAGTCCAAATCAGACGATCGATTTGTGGCAGTGCCGACCATGAACGCGCTCTGCAAATACCTCGTCGGCGGTGTGCAGATTCAAAAACAAACACGCGTGGCCAAGGTTGCCTGCCTCAACGGCGGAATCGTAAACGGCGTTGAACTTTTCGACGACTCCGGCAGCACGGTGGGAACGTTTGATCATGTGATCATTTCGACCCCCGCAGCGCAAACGGGAGAGCTGCTGACGAACTTTCCTGCACTGGTCCATCCGATCTCAGAAATCAAAATGAACCCATGCTGGGCAACGATGGTAGCATTTGAAAAACCAGTGACCGAGCGTTGGGTCGGCGCGTTTTTGCACGGCAGCTTCCTTTCATGGGCGGCGCGGAACAGTACGAAGCCTGGGCGCGCGGGCGATGCCGAACGCGTCGTCATTCACGCCAGCCCTCAGTGGACCGCCGACCACTGGGAACACGCCGCCGATCAAGTCGCCGAAATGATGTTGACGGAATTCTGGAGAGTTACAGGAGCGACGTTGCAACCGCACCAGTACCTTCGATCACACCGCTGGAAGTACGCCATTCCAGTGGACCCATCGGCAACTCGTTGTTTCGCTGACGATTCTACGGTTATCGTCGCATGCGGTGATTGGGCCAGCGGTTCACGCGTCGAAGGGGCGTTTCTCAGCGGAATGGCCGCCGCCGGAAGAGTGCTGGGTACACTTTCGACGGGTGAGAAAGAGCAACCGCTGTAGAGTTTCCTGTTTCAGTAATGTTGTCGTGGTGTCGATGCTCAAAAAAATATTGTACTTGGTTACTGCGATCGTGATTTGCGCTATCGCGTTCACAGGGTGGAAACTGACCTCACGCAGTGCTTACGAATCGGCCGAGTACACCGTGCTGGAGACCGATGAGCAGATCGAGTTGCGATCCTATCCCGATTTGATGCTGGTAACGACAGCGATGGGCACACGCACACAGGGCGACGACGGGAGTTTCGGCCGATTGTTTCAGTACATCAGTGGCGGCAACGAAGACAACCAAAAGGTGGCGATGACAACGCCAGTTTTCATGGAGCCCCAAAGTCCGACTGAAGAATCCAAACCGTCTGAAGAGTCCAAACCGTCTGAACAACCCGAACCGACAGGGGAAACGACCGGGCAAAAGACGGGCCAAATGGGCTTTGTCATCCCCAAAACGGTAGCCGAAACATCCATTCCAAACCCTACCAACGACCAAGTTGAAGTGACGCAGCGTCCTGGAGGGACGTTCGCAGTCATCCGGTTTGCTGGTCGAAACGATTTGGACGTTTGCCAGCAACAGCAAAGCGTGTTGAAGCAGTGGATCGAGAAACGTGGGCTCCAATCCGAGGGTGAACCAGAAATCGCCGGCTATGATCCGCCATGGACGCCCGGCCCTCTGCGTCGCAATGAGATCTTGATTCGGATCGCAGCACAATGAAGAACCCCATCAATCAAAACGATACTGTCGTACTCGTCCACGGACTTGGCGGCAGCCGACTGGACATGTGGCCGCTTGGCAGGCGATTGAAACGCTGTGGGTACACCGTTGGCAACTGGGGTTACCGAAGCATTGGCCAACGCATCGAAACGCATGCCGATCGACTGGCAGATGAATTGATCGCCATCGATGCTGACATGCCCGCCGGTAAAATACACTTGGTCACACACAGCATGGGCGGAATCATTGCCCGGACGATGTTTGCCAAACACGACATCGAAAACCTTGGGCGAGTCGTGATGCTGGCCCCTCCGCATCAGGGATCACACGCGGCTCGCAAACTGACGCCCTACATCGGCTGGCTATCGCCTAGGCTAGTGTCTGTCGGTAAACCTATCTTGACCTAGTTTCGGTTTGCCGGAAGGTCCAATTTTGGATGAGTTTTTTGATGGCGACAGGGGAAGGTCGGGCTTTGGGCTGTCAAACAGGTAATTTCCGTCGGTCCAGCG
>CALKXO010000459.1 GCA_938003615.1 uncultured Pirellulaceae bacterium
ACGGAGCGTCATAACCAATTTCGTCCTCCACATTCTCTTCCATCTGGATGACTTTTCCATGGGGGCCCACGGCATCTGCTATCGGCTGATTGAACTTAACCGCACCTTCGACTCCTTGATCGCGGTCGTGTACCACTATCGGGTTGATTCCCATCGCTACGAGGTATTTGGCGAGACCAATTATGGATGCTTTTCCACGGGCCTTAACAACTTCATACGACGCAGCAATTTTTATGTAGTTCTCTCTAGGTAGCTTCTTCAGGGTCTCCCAAATGAGAATTTCCTCCGTGTCGCCTTCGACGACAACAACATTCTTAGTGAAAAATACTCTTGCGATATGTGCGTCGATGCGGAGTAACATTTTGACATGTGTTTTGTCGTCTCCTTGAAGCTTTTGATACGCATCAGAAACGTTGAAGGGATTCACGTGAACCCCTTCCGGGGATTCAATCATGTTGTTCAGTATCTGCTTGGGCTTCCTCGCAAGATCAATAAGAAACGGCGAGTGAGTCGTCGCCACAATCTGTGAAGCTCCTCCGCTCAAGTCATAGATGGCATCCCGCATCTGGTTGGCCGCGCTCGGGTGCAAGTAGATCTCAGGTTCTTCGAAACACACAATCAGTGTTCGATTGTGTTCATCCTCCTTCCCGGATAGCCACTTTTGCCGGAATCGCAACATCCCAAAGGCCGCTGCTCTCACTATGCCAGAACCTTGGTGTGTTACTGGAGTCCTCACGTTGCTTGACATTTCAACAGCGAAGGTAGGCTTCAATGCTTTATTTGGATCGCTCAGGTCAGTTGTTGCATGAATTTGAGATTCGGGGAACACGCTTCGCAAGATGTCATTGAGTTCGCCCAACATCTTGCCGAACTCAGAGTCCTTATCCTCTGGGTCCAGTTCTTTTGACAGCCTGTTGAGACAAGCTTGGGCCTCTTTATAATTGACTGAGCTTGATCTCACATCCTCAAATAATTCGTTCAGTGTCTTACCAAGCACGCCCGAAGAAGATCCTTCGATTTCACCCACTGAGGTGTCGGCCGGTATAAGCAGAAAACGCGGAAGCATCTTGAGGACATTGCCGGGAATACCTCCCGGATTCTGAAACCAAGTTTCGTTGTCGTTCAAGATCCAGACTTCATCGAGCTTCTCAAGGTTCTCCATCGCGGCTTTGCCCCGGCCGATCTTCTTCCCCAAATCTGCAAATAGATCTTCAACTACTTTCGCGTCGATACCCTTGTCAATGTAGTCTTGGCCGGTTGCACAGTCATCGTACTCTGGGTTTAACTGTCGTTGCATTGAACGGATTTCGATCTTCACGTCGCTTCCGAATTCGAAGGTCTTTCGGTATGTAACCGACAATCCAGAATCACCTGGGGCTTCAGGTCCGTATTCGAAAATACGACCTTTAAAGCCACGCCACTGATGTGCATCGTCAGGGAGATTACGGAACTCCGCCTCCAAGACCACTTGCGTCACAGCAGGCTTAGTTTCACCCGTGTCAGCATCAACTACCGAGAAATATTCAGAGCCGGGCATGCGTTTCTTCGCCGACAACAAATAGTCGATAGCTGCAAATACAGTGCTCTTGCCGGCGTTGTTTCTCCCAATCAGGAAGGTTGCGTCACCAAACGAGATGTCGGCAGATTGGAGCCGGCGGAAACCTCGAATTTTCAATGAGTGTAGTTTCATGGCTAACCGTATGTTCTTTGGCATTTATGTCTATAACAATTTGCATCTGTTAGACTAGTCTATTGCATTTTGCGGTTTGGATGGGCCGACAAATCCAGATATCTCCGTTGCCTCCTTCAGAATATAGAGCCGCGTCGTTAGGACGCTCAACTACACAAAGCCGGCAGCTTTACCAAATCGCTGAAGCTGCGTTGAACTTGTTTGTGTTCCACAGAAAGTACCCCATAACGTCCTATATGGGATACATTCCAGCTTCCGCCACTCGAAACAAAAAGCCGCTCCCAATTGGGGCGGCTTAGGTTGGGCACTGTTCCCATTGATGCAGAATTTGACATTATTTTTTTTGAGGTTCCAAGTAAATTGAGAGAGTTATCTCTCCGTTTTCTAACTTGTTTTCTACATTCACAATGTCGCAAGGTTTCCCATCGAATGTCATCACTTGCCCTGCCTCCAAATCCATCTCCTTGTTGTCGTTAAGCGAAGCCGGGTTGTGGACGATTTCTTTTCCATCCATGTAGATCGTTGCTTTCATTCTGGTCCTCGACATTTAAATGTAGTTAAGCTGTTTCAGCAGTTCAAACAACCGCATCCTCTGTTCAATTCTACCAGCGGCATTGCTGGTGTCTGCTGGTCCAAGGAAGTGGGCAGTTTACAGAAGTTGTAATTTGCAAAATAAATCGCCTGCATGGCAACGTGATGCTTGAGGCTCTTGCTGTGGGCTTGAGTCTATCTGGCTGCGTTTGGCGGTGCCGCCCGTTTTAAGTCCTTCGCTGACCTGTTTGTGTCATAGAATGGACGCTTCCGCACCCCGAGCTAGAAAGTAATTGCATATGCGGGTGGAGGGCATGCGTCAGGCGGCTAGGCCAACGCAGTCTCACAAACTGCGGAAACTGCTTCGGCGTGGAAAACTATCCTGCCTCTTCCAAATAGGCGTAAACCGTTGACCGAGCCACGCCACACTCGCGAGCTATCGCAGTTGGGCTGTGGCCTTTTTTGTGGAGCTTGAGGACTTTGTCCTTCGCCTTGCGGAAGCCACGGCGGCGATCGCCATTCTTCGAGTACACGCCTTTGGCTTTGGCGGCCGCGATGCCCGCGGCCTGTCGTTCTTTGATCGCCTCAAGCTCCATTTCACCGACGGCAAAGAGAACGCCAGCGATCAAGCGACCAGTCGCACCGCTTAAATCGAGCTGCTGCGTCACGCTCACGACGCGGACGCCTTTCTCACACCAATCCGCAAGCGTATTGATGCCGTCGCGTTGGCTGCGTGACAGGCGATCAAGCCGCCAGACGACAACCGTCTTGGCTTCACCCATGAAGACGGCTTGCTGCAGCTCTTTGAAAGCAGGGCGGTCAGTGTGCTTGCCGGTTTCTTTGTCTTCAAACCAACGTACATCTTTGGCGGTGTGTCCTTGGCCTTTGAGCCAACGCTTGACGTCCTTCTTTTGGCCGTCGCTGTTCTGGCTGGTTGTTGAGACCCGGATGTAGCACGCGATCATTGAGAGAAGCCTTCCTCATCGTAGGGCCGTTTGTCAACGATTTGGTACTTGGTGCCATCAATTATGACGTGCTCTTCGTCGGGCACAAAAACAACTCTTCCGTCTTCCATCCCAATTTCTGCTAATCTCTCTCGAACTTGTCGCGGTCTTTCACGCATGTTTCGGCTTGTCATGCGATAGACGCCGTAGGAGATTACTTCTTCTTGTCTGCCGTCGTCACTTTCAACTAGCAGCCTGTGTTCTGGTTTGCGTTGTCTCATGGCAGGTGTTCATTCCGTTTAGTGTGTTCTTGCCTGTCCACATTAGAGTACACCTGAAAACGGATAAAAATCACTCTCCGTAAATACCTCAAATGAATAATACACAGGTCTAGTTACAAGAAATCTCCGGCTACCTCAAATTGGACATAATGCCGACCAAATTCGGTCGCGTTGCCTCAGGCTACGAGGAGTCTTGGCGAAGCCTGCGTCGGCGTGAAACTCCGAATTCATGAGACAACCTGCCCC
>CALKXO010000460.1 GCA_938003615.1 uncultured Pirellulaceae bacterium
CGATTTCGAATCATCGCACTTGGAGAGTCGCCATCGAGTCAGTGTTGGAAGTTCGGTTCGCGACCTGCGCCTGTGGCCGCGCTGCTCCCGTCAATCTGCAAAACACGTCAACATTAAGTCCACGCGCCGCGAAGCCATAACGACAGCGTTCACCGGGCACGAACCAAGAAACCAACCACTTCACACCCGCCCGAATGAGTGCTCCGCGTGCAACGCATTGTTATACGCCCATCTCGCGGACGTGTTGCAGTGCAAGTTCTGGGTCAGCAAATGTTTGACATTTGAATCGGTCAGTTAGTCCTAAATGCTTTTCGTGGATAAGGTGACATAGCGGCCCTTCAGTTAGAAATGTGTCGCAATAGGGAAGAGCCATTGCAGCATGTCGGAGATCGGCAAGATCGTTGGGTTTATATTTGCGGTTCTTGTGCCACCGTAACGCGGCATGGAGCGTGACGTGCGTACGCAAGGTTGGTAGTTCATCGTTAAGTTTGTTCAGACGGAAAGCGTGGTACACCAAATTTGCGGCCATCTTGCCTGCGGCGGGATCGGGCTTAGCGTTTGGATCAGCTTTGGCACCGAATTCTGTCAAATACATCTGGAACATTATTTCAGCCAGCGAATTCTGCAACAGGTCGAGGGTACCGGCTAGTTCGATCATGAAGAGCTGTTTAAATGAATTGAATTCGTCATTGTGAGCAAACTTCCCCACATTCATGTGGTCGACTGAGCTTGGATCAACCTTCCAGTCAGGACAACAGCCAAGATGCGCGAACATATCATTGAAAGTGGCTGTCCACATCTGATCGAAGAACGCCTTCTCGATCGCGTCGGATTGCTCCATTGTGAACGCGGTATTTTGAGGTGACACATACCCGAGCACGTAACCGCATTTGGTCCACATCAATTTGTCACGGTCGTAGACAGCGGCATCGCCTTTGGTTTTCTGAACCATGAAATGATAGAGTTCGGCGTCAAGCCGAGTGAAAAATTCGGTTTGACAAACGCCACCAGACAGTTCGTCCATTAGTTCAGTTGTTGACGCGAGGGTTTCAGGATCATTTTGAACGAAAACTTCAGAAAAGCTGTCCTGTGAAACGGGGCAGATTGCACGGCCGGATTGAACTGCATTGCGCAAACAATCAAGCAGCGCAATAAGTGATTCGTCCGTTCTTCGACCGAGTACAGCGTCGCGAAATAGCAGCCAGTATCGTGTGTCCAGATAGATCTTGTGGCGATCGGCAATTGACTCTGCCAACTCAAGATGGCGAGAACGAACATACTTGGCAGGCGAAATGTGAGGCTGCTTTAAGTGCTGCTGAAGCGTATTGGTGATTTCCACGTGATCTATCCGGCAGTTGCAAAGTGGTCAATCAACATGACAAGGAACGGCTAACGAGGTTCAGGGCGTGATAACGACAGCGTTCACCGGGCCCGTACAAAAAAGCACGACATCGAAACCCGCCCGAGAAAGGGCTCCGTGTGCAACGCCATGTTATGGCGAGTCACATCGTCACTGAGACCACTCATTGTAGCATCTGGTCCGTCCTGTGTTCAAGTTTCAATCTACTTTGAGCCTGTCACTGCGTCGTGCGCTGCTACGCCAGCTGTCGAGCATGGTTTGAGCGAGTATTGACCACCTGAAAGCATCGTCAATGATTCCCAGCATTTCCGTCTGAGCATAAAGCGAAAGCGAAGATCGTCGAAAATGTCACTGTGCGCGTTCGAATTCAACGAAGCTGCGACCTAAGTTGCAGTCGACGATCTCGAATCATCACATCTGGAGAGTCGTCATCGAGTCAGTGTTGGAAGTTCGGTTCGCGACCTGCGCCTGTGGCCGCGCTGCTCCCGTCAATCTGCAAAACACGTCAACATTAAGTCCACGCGCCGCGAAGCCATAACGGTCAGGATAACCGGGTGCGAAGAAACAGCTCTCCACTTCAAACCCGTATGATTGAGCACTCCGCGTTCATCCGTTTGTTATCCGGCGCTTTGTTTTCCATTGGATACGGCTGAAACTAAAGGGCTGGCGATCAACCAGAGACAGATCGCGCGACAAACCCCAATTGTAATAAGCCTTGGCCAACCTAGGTAAAAACGAGCAGCCGCGGGGACACTTCCATTCAGGAATAAGTACTGCAACACTTGTTCAATTACCCAAATGACCGCAAGGCCGACGATGCCAATCGCAACGAAGCGGTAATGAGTCGCCGAGTGCCATTCTTGCACGGACTTTACGAACGCCATCGCGACTACGAGCAACATCGGGAAGAACATTACGGCGACCATAATTAGGCCTGACCAAAAGTTCGAGTCCACGCGAATAAATGATGCCGCAGCGAAAAATCGCGAACCAAGCAAGACGCAGGTTGCAATGAGTGCCAAAAAGGCGGACGGCAACGATGGGTACAAAAGGTTACGCATTTAGATTGCTGTAGAATGGGCTGGTGACGCGAATAGAATTTGAGTAGCCGGATAACGGCAATGAGAACCGAGCGGCGACGGAAATCGTGACTTCGTAAAAACCATTGCTTCGCCGCTTCGGTTCATCATATTGATACTCATCATGGCCTCCTTGAGCGAGGCAGTCTGTCCATTACCGAACGAAGCGGTATGCGTTCTGGCAGATATATAATATCCCCAGCTCGACTTGTGAGCTCAAACTGTTAATCCCTACCCAAGGAGAACCGATGA
>CALKXO010000461.1 GCA_938003615.1 uncultured Pirellulaceae bacterium
CCGACGCCAATGTTGTGGGGGCTGATTTTGACCAACTCCGACAGCGGATCCTGCGCTCGTCGCGCGATCGAGATAGCGCTGCGAATTGCCGGCGTCATATCGGGTAACTCCGCGCGTCCGACTTCGCTGGTGGAGTAGATACTTGCCCCGGCCTCGTTAACGACCATGTAGCGTACCGGATTGTCTGTCAAAAATTCGGCGATACTATCGGAGACCAGTTGCTCGGTATCGCGGCAGCCAGCGCCGTTTCCGATTGCGATCATGTCAACTTTGTGTTCTTTGACTAGATCCGCGACTTTTTTCTTGCTCTCCTCACGCCGCTCGGGGCTGCCAATGACGTAGACGTGATCGGAACCAATGACGGAACCTTGAGGATCAACGATGGCAACAGAGCAACCGCTTTTGAATCCCGGGTCGATCGCCATAACACGCCGGTGTCGGATTGGTGGTTGTAGCAACAAATTCTTTAAGTTGGTTGCAAACACGCCGATGGCGTGCTTCTCAGATTTCTCCGTTAGTTCGCGCCGAATCTCGCGTTCGAGACTTGGAATAATCAATCGATTGAGCGCGTCGCCGACGCATTTCTCCAAGAACGGTTTGAAGGGGTGGTTTTCCGGGACCAGTTCAGCAATCGCCGTCTCCAACACTTTGGCTTCGTCGTACTCAACTTTTACGCGCAGCTTATTGGCTCGGTCGCCGCGGTTAATCGCCAAGACACGGTGGTGTGGTAACTGGCGAAGTGCTTCCTTGAAGTCGTAGTAGTCTTTAAAGGAGTCGTCTGACTTCTTCTTCTTCTTCTTTTTTTTCTTCTTCTTCTTCTTCTTCTTTTTCTTCGGCTTCTCAGCCGTGACTGGCTGCTTTGTGGCGAGCGTCGGTTTCTCGGCGAGCGTCGGTTTTTCGGCTACGGTTGATTTTTCAGGGACCGACGGTTTCTCGGCGACGATCGGTTTGGCAGCAGCAGGGTCAGTAACGACCGTGGCTTTGACGGTTTCGCCGGGCTTTGGATCCGGTTTAAGTTCGGCAACAGACGGCTTTGCTTCAGCAGGCTTTGCGGCTTCGGCCTTATTCGCGGCTTCGCTATCTGCCGCTCCTCTATCTGCCGCACCGCTATCTGCTCCTTTTTTGTCTGCACTCGAAGTTGGCTCCGAATCAGCAGCACTCATCTTGTGGCTGGTTTTCGTCGTTCCATCATCCGATTTGGGCCTAGCAGCATCAGTAGTTTCCTTCGGCTTGGCTGCTTCTGTTTTGGCTGCTTCTGTTTCTGCGGAACTAGTATCAACGTTCTCGGCACTGACCGTTTCTGCTTCGGCGACTGTCTCTGGCTTGGTCGGTGCATTGGCGGCCGGCTTGGTATCACTTTGTGCGGCTTGCGGTTCATCCTTTTTCTCAAACGCAAGACTACCTTGAACTTTGTCAGCAGGCTTGCCTTCGGTCTTCTTTTTCGGGTTCGTCTTAGCGGGTTGGTTTTGGTTTGGGTGTACCTGCTTGGAAACCAGCGAGCCGCTTTCCCATAGAATTTTCCTGAGCTTGGAGCGTAGTTCAGTGTTCTCGCTAAATCGTTCAGCCAAAATGTCGCTGACGCCTTTGATGACATCATCGACAGACGAAAGTCCTTTATCGACACGCACGTAGTTCGTGGCCTGTTGAGACATATCCTCTTCGGCGGCCGTACTGGAGAAGATCGCATCGGCCAAGGGCTCTAGACCTTGTTGGCGCGCGGCTTGTGCGCGCGATTGTTTTTTGGCTTTGAAGGGATGATACAAATCCTCCAGCCGCCGCGACGTGGTCGCTTTGTTAATCTCCAACCGTAGCGGTTCGGTTAACCGCGACTGTGACTCGATCGATTTGAGCACAAACGTTTTCCGCTCGGCCAGCGAACGCAGGCTGGCCACCCGTTGCTTAACCGTGAGGACCTGTTCCTCATTAAGACCGCCAGTAAGGTCTTTTCGAAAACGAGTGATGAAGGGAATGGTGTTACCTTGATCGAGCAGTTCGACGGTGCGTTCTACTTTCTCGGGCGGCAACTTTAAATCACGGGCAACAATAGAGAGATCGATATTCATGGGACTATCCGGTGGGACTATCCAGAGGTTTGCAGGCTGGAACATTGTTACCAGCTTCGGAGTGGCAGTCAGAAATGTTAAAAGGTGAAGAGCAGTTTGACAGCCGGTTTCATAACAATATTGGGTTAGATTTTATCACGCTTGGCAACCAGCGAGAACGGGGGAGATGGCCCTGACCAGACTTCTCAGTGGAATCCCCCGAGACTCTGAAAAATGGCGAACTCGTTAAATCCGGAAAAACCTGAAAACTTGGACGCGATAGGGGCCCGTTTTGGCTGCGCAATGCACTTATGGCCGCCGAGGGCGGTTTCATGCCCCACAATAACAGCAAAAAGCCCGCAAACTTAGCGCCCTAGCTCGCGCTTTCCTTATTCCCACCGGTCAATCCCCTTATGGCAACTGCTGATAGCAACACCTCCGCGCAGTTACTGCAGACGGATCGGGAGAAGCAGGCCAGCGGCCGGAAACTTGTTTCCGATTCGATCGCCACGGGGGTAATTTTCGCATTGTGCCTGACCGTGGGACAGAAATTAATCGGATTTGTTCGCGGGATTTTGTTTTGCCGATTCATGACTGATCAGGAACTTGGCCAGTGGTCGATGGCTTGGAGCTCGTTGATGCTGCTGGCCCCCTTGGCCGTTCTTGGCTTGCCTGGTTGCTTCGGGCGTTACACAGAGTTCTATCGAAACCGAGGGCAGCTGCGGACATTCATCACACGCATCGCCGTGATCAGCATTGCGATGACGGGTTTGTTGGCGATAGCAATGATCGCTGCACCTCAGCGGTTTTCCAATATCATTTTCGGAAGCGTTGAACAGGTTCAGCTGATTCTGTTCTTAAGCGCAACCATCGTCGTCGTGACAGTCTCCAACTTCCTCTGTTCACTTATGGAGTCCCTGCGTCAGGTGCGCGTCGTGACTGCGATGCGTTTTGTGACCGGCGTGTTGTTCGCAGTTGTGGGCGTGTATCTGATTTCCACTTGGGAAAACAAAGCGGCTGCCGCAGCGACGTCTTATGGAATCGCCTGTGCGTTCGGGATTCTGCCAGCGATTTGGGTGTTTTGGAAGTTTCGAGGCACTGGCCTAGAGGCGGTTGAAAAAACGCATTTGCCTCACGGTGAAATGTGGAAGCGCATCGCCCCGTTCGCCATTTGGTTGTGGGCGTCGAACTTCTGTCATAACTTTTTTGAAGTATCTGATCGATACATGTTGATTCACTGGTCGTCGGCGTCGCACGATCTGGCTCAGGGGTTCGTCGGTCAGTACCACAGTGGTCGTGTTGTGCCACTGCTATTGGTCAGTGTGGCCACGATGTTGGGTGGCGTGTTGATGCCCTATATGAGCGCTCACTGGGAGGCCGGAAGAAAAGACAAAGCCATTGAACAGCTGAACTGGACGGTCAAGCTGATATCCATCAGCTTTACTGCCGGTAGTATTTTGGTGCTGCTGTTCTCACCCGTTCTGTTCGACTGGATCTTACAAGGCCGCTACAACGATGGTTTGCGAGTGTTGCCGTTGACGTTGGTGTATTGCATCTGGTTCTGCCTGTTCGTCGTTGGACAGGATTATTTGTGGGTTGCGGAAAAAGGTAAGTGGGCGGCACTTTCGATTTTTGTCGGGCTGATCGCAAACATCGGTTTGAACATGCTACTAATTCCAAGAATGGGACTCACAGGAGCCGTCGTGGCCACCACCTTGGGTAACGCGATAAATGTTGTGATGATCATCAGCTTCAACCACTGGTTTGGATGTCGCGCCAACAGTGGGATCTGGCTGTGTGCACTGACGCCGCTAGTTTTGCTGGCCTCACCATGGTTGTCTATTGTTGCGATTGTTCTGGTCGCAATTCTGACATGGAAAACCGATTGGTTTTTTACCGCCAGCGAAAAAGTCGCGTTGCAGAATACCTGTGGCAGCAAATTGACCAAGATTAAACAGCTGCTGTTGTAGCAGTAGTGGTTGGCATTGAGAAACTACTTCTTTGGCCGGAAGGCGACGATTCTTTGCGGGGCAGTTTGCAGTGAGGGCCCATCAATCAGATCGATGCAGTAAGGAACCGCAGCAAAGACGGCGTCCAAGCATTCGGCGATCGCTTTGGGACTGCCGGGAAGATTGATCACTAACGTCCTGCCGCGTATGCCGGCTGTTTGACGAGAGAGAATTGCCGTTGCTACTTTGGTCAACGAGACGGCGCGCATCTGTTCACCAAATCCAGGCATCATTTTTTCGCAAA
>CALKXO010000462.1 GCA_938003615.1 uncultured Pirellulaceae bacterium
CATTGGCTTTTTGCGATGAATCAAACATTCTTCTGGTTCGGGACATGGAAATTTCCTAAGATAGTATGAGTATAGCAACTCAAATCCAAAAAATTCCGATTCCATCAGAAGCAAGACACAAGATTGGTTAATCCAAACGACTTCCGGCCAGTCCTCTCGATCAACCTCGACCCCATTGATGAGAGTTGGAAAAATACCGTCTGACGTCCGCTTTGCCTCAAGGACTTCTATTCCAAATTTTTCTTCTAGCTTCTCGACTCTTTTCAGATCAGTTTTCTTAAGTTTGTTTCTTACAACTCGATTGCACATCGGAAAAACCTTTCGCAACAATTAGAATTCAAGTAACCATACGATTACATTTAGTAGAGCGAATCTGTTTTGATAAGCAATATTTTTCATGACGAAAAAGTCAAATGACCAAAAAAGATCGAAAAAGAGCCCGCGTTGAAAACCGTGCACCCCTATCGAGAATTGAAAGAGGCTACCAGTCAAGATGGTACGCCCCCGGGACAGGCCCCCCAGACTGGGCCAAGGTTTACATGTCTTACAAAGAGTTGCGTGAGCTAATTTCTTGCCAGCTTCATCGCAAGCTCTCAGAAGACTTTCATTTGTACTGTGCTGACGACGAGTACTACTGCCCTCCAGTCGGAGACGCGAGCAAAATCATCAAGAACAGCAGACTTGACCGTAGAAATTGGGTTGCCGAAAAATTCGACTGCGATGACTTTGCCCATGTACTGAAAGCGAACTTTTCTGAGGCAGCTTACAAAGATGGTAGACGCCGAAGACCTCACTGCTTTGGAATAATCTGGGGAGCCTTTCCACATGCACATGCAATTAACTGGATGGTCAACTGTGATCTAAAGCTGCGATTTGTTGAGCCACAAAGTGGACGAATTTATTTCCCTCGTGTCGATGATCGAGACATTTGGTTCATGCTCGCTTAAACATAAACTGCGGCCTGCCTCAGAAGAGAGCAAACCGAAAATGCCATCCTCGAAGTGATACAATTTCACCGGGAGGACGACTTTGCCCGCGACCGTGTCAAAAGGTATTTGCGTATGCTCATACTTAAAGAGCGAGACTATTCGGGACAGCCCAACTTTGATCTCGTGTGATTGCATCGACGGAATATTTGAGTGGAATTCATCCGCCTGTTCGTCAAACGCAACTGCGGTAATTTTTTTAAACAGAAAGGAGAACTGCTCGTGAACTGTTTTCTGAAGAAACCTTAAGTCTTCTTGCCACTGAGCAGCACTAAGCGCTGGCGAGGCGGTCTGTGCCGGGACTAGAAGACACGGCGACACCAGTAAAAATGGCAACGCACAGAAGAACAGGAGCTTTTGTGTTGAATAGTGTCTCATTACGGCCGCCTTTCTGGGGTGGAATCGAAACGTACCTCCCTTAAAGACGTCCAATAATCCGGCGACTCTTTCTGAGGGCTCAACAGGGTAGTCGCGGCCCGAAATCGATTGTTGCAAACCTTATTGCGAAAAATCTCTTCGGCTTGGGTCCAGGCAACTTTCGAGCTATCCAAAAGGCTAAACGGTAAGAGAATCAATAGATCGCTACAACCAGAACGGTGCCGGCAGCAGGAACGCGTGGTTCTCAAACAGACTGCGTGCTCCGTTCCAACTGGTGTACTGGCTGAGGAAAAGAATCAGCGCAAACGCAAAAGCAATTCCGGCTCCCGTCAGGTACAACGGCCACCTCAACCAGAATCGCGCGGGCCGCTCTTTAGCCTGCTCACGCCAATATCCACGCCCAAACGCCCAAGCGGTAAACACCTTCGCCGGCCACGTGAACAAGACGAATAAGATGCTGAGCATCCAAAACAGCTCGCTAGGGATCTCCTCGATTTTTGCGACGAACAAAGGAACAGCGCACAAGCCCGTGACCAACAACGCCAATGCACCTGCTATCGGCGCGCGCGAGTAGTTCTTCAACACGCTACGAATCTCAAAGAATCTGCCAAACCGTCCGTCGATCGCAAAGTTACATTGCAGCAACGGCAAGAGAAAGAAGATTGGAGTCGCCACAACCATTCCAGCAAGACCAATGACTGCCGCTGGCCCTTGTCGCAGTCCCGAAGGTGACGCCATCAACAACGTGGGAATTGCCAACCAGATCAACGTCCCAACAAATGCCTTCAACCCCAACCACCAGTAGTATCCAGGCCGAAGTCCGTAGATAAAGTCGAGCGTATGATCGCGCGATTGATTGAAGATGGTCCCCATCGAGTTGTAACGTAGCTTCTTCCACATCATCGCCGGAACAAACCAATCACCAAGCGGCGTCGCGTTGTAGATGTCGGCTGAGAGAACTGGAAATAGGCGTCCAATCGTTTGGTCCAACATCCAACGGCTGACACGGTTGGATCTGACAAATCGAAAAACCAATAACCCTGGCGCCAACAACGGCCAAAGAAAATGGCGTAATTTTCCTCCGCTGGCGATGCACGTCCCAATATGAACCATCATTAATGGAATGAGTACAAACTGAAGTCCCCGGAGGAATGCGGTCTGCGCACTTTCAGGATCAATCAACCACGCATCTTGCCAGAATCCGGCCAGAGCCCTCATCGGCAAAATGATCAACCAGATGCCTAAAAAAATGCTGCCGAACTTGCGCGCTTTGTCAAACCCAACCAGTGCCGAGAGTAAGCGTTTCTTGCGGATCACGCCCCCCATCGACTCGATCAGATAGCCCAAAGCAGCGACTTGGAAGATGGGAATGTTGGCGACGATTGCCAGCAAAACGATCACACTAAGCACACCCAACAGATCCTCAAATCGGGCTCCACAGTATCCAAAACTTCGAAAAATCCAGCTGCGCTGAGTTGGATCCTCGACTGTCACCAACTGATTGATCCCCAAGTCATCGGTATCGAAGGAAGCGATCGGTTCTTCCTGTCCGGGCGTGAATACAGTTGTAGTTGAAGGGCCAGAGTTCATCGTGAGACTTGGACGTCGCCCTTTCGCATGGGTCTATACTTTTTTCGTCTTCCAAGCCAATAACTCTCGGCGAGGCTACCTACTTTAACATCTACCCACCGACCCGAGTTTGCAATTCATAAGTTTTATCTTCTCTCGACCATTTCCCAAATTTTTCCTTCTGCGGGGCGTAGAAACATATTTGCCAGGCGATAGAATCAAAAACGTAATTCAAGTTTTTTGCGTTCCGTGCAAACCGCTCTTCAGCGTGGCACCCGCAGCACCAATGTATTGAATGGAGACTTAGGTATGAGGACGTTATTCACTTTTGCAATGTTGTCCGTAATTGCATTTTCTGGCGTCGCAGTGGGCCAAGAAGATGTTAGTCAGATTAATGAAATCGCAGTGGAAGCCACGGAGACATTTGAGGAGACCCGAACATCGGTTATCGATCTGAGTGAGCCAGCTCCGAGCGACGCAGAAATTGACGGCGCAAGCATTGAGGTTGCTCCAGTTGGCGTTGGTGCAACAACTGTATTGAATCAGTCTACAGAACTAGGCGTCTCTTATCCTGAGAACATCGTGTCTCAGGATTGCGGTTGCCAGTCAAACATGGTTGCTCCGGTTGTGTACCAAGAATCCGTTGTTGAAGGGGCCAATGAAGTCGCAGGTGCCGTAATTATGGAAGGCTCGGTTGACGCTACCCCGGTCGCAGACGCCGCTTCCGTTGTCGAGTCACCGATCACTGATACTGCTCCTGTTTACACTGATGCTGGTGTGGTCTCTGAAGGCGCGCCAATGATGGTTGAAGGAACAGTGACCGGAACTCCCGGTTGCAATTGCAATCAGTCGGCTGCTCCTGTCATGATGGCGACAGAAGGACAAGTCATTTCGTCGGCTCCAGCTGTAAATTACGAGAGTGCTCCGACGATCTATTCGTCTCCAGCACCGAACGCTGCTCCTTGCTGCACTCCCGCACGTCGTGGATTCTTCCGCACTCTATTGGGACGCTAGATTTCGCCAAATTGCCGGGTATTCCTGCTATTAATTAGTGCCCGGGGACTCCTGCTGGAGATGAACTCCGGGTCCCGTGTACCACACTTTCAGGCTTGCCTGACGCGAAAAAGACAACTGCAACCTTCAGACTCAGCTATTTGAGCCTGAAGGTTGTTTCATTTCATGGATAAATCAGCCTCTGAAAAACAATTCCAGTGGTCCATTTCTCCGCTCTCCCCCACATTCCAAGGGGGGGAATCACGAGCTATCCGTAAAATTCGCTAAGGAGTATGACTTCTTCTCCCGAGTTAACCCGTTTTCTCAATCAGAATCCGGCAGTCCCAAATATCATGGAGACTTAACATAGTTGAGAAAATTCCATAACCGAGAAAATTCATGGATGAGTCTTCTGATCGACCAGTCAGCCCTTCCTGTTTTTAGGGTATTGCTCGATCCCGATTCACTTGGTGAAATCTTCAGTTTTCACCGCTAACCCAACGCCCCCACAAAAAATATTGCTTTCGCTTCCCATTTTTTCCTTTTCTAGCGACTAACTCTTACGCAATCAACTGAGCCAAGCTCTTGGCTCCGGATCGAAATATGAATCACTCGAATTCTTCTGAAGAATTTACTGAACGAACGCACCTTAAGTACGACTCTTCCGAACAAAGTCCTTTTCTGCGCCAAGCGTCTCTGGATACGCTCACGCTTGCAGCCGCAATTCTGAAGCGACACTACCGGTACAACGACCAGCTTTCGATTGCAACAGCCAACCTAGATGAACTTGGCGAAGCCAGATTCGCTAAAGGTAGTCTGGTCATTAAACTCGATTCCAACCTCAACGAAGCGCGGGAGGCACTATCAGAAGCGTCAACCGTCTCTCTTTCGGAGCTTCGTTCTGACGATTGGATGGTCACGACGATTCCAGCCAACCATTTTTTGGACATGCCGTCCGACCAAACGGGACAGCTACCTGAGGTCGTTTTCGCATGTTGCCCGTCCCAAGGCACGCTAGAGATCCTCTTCGACCGTGACCGAGTTGACTCGCGCGACGTTGATTATTGGTCGTCCACAATACGACTATTGCTTGAACAACTTGCCAAGCGTGATGGCGCGACAACAAAAGTCGAAGATCTGAAGATACTTGATGACGGACTTCTGCCGTCCGTTTTAGATCGTGGATTCAACGTTTCCCCATCATCGCCAGAATATTTTTCAGACACCCCCAACCCGCAGTTTACCTTTCCAACCATTTTTCAATCGCAAGTAAAACGAACGCCCCACCGTATTGCAGTCCGGAGCGTTCAAACCTTAAACAAAGATCCCCGTGGAAAATCTCAACCGCCTGCGACACCATTTCGAGGCACCGACGAACGCTATTCCTACGAAGAACTAAATCAACGTTCCAATCAGATCGCTTGGTGGATTATCGATCAGGGTATTCCATTTCAATCTGCGATCGGTGTTCACGTCAATCGCTCCCACGCGATGTTGGCGGTCCTGATCGGGATCATGAAAGCAGATTGCTTTTACGTACCGTTGGTACCGGAACTTCCTGCGACCCGTCTGGCGTTTATGATCGACGATGCCGACATTCGGTGCGTCGTGACCGAGCGCAGCCTGCTGGGTTCGACCCAACAGATCATCGACAAAGCTTCATCGATCGCTCCAAAAGTACTGGACATCGACAGTGAGACATTTGGTCAACAGACGCAGCAAAACAGTCTGAATCCTGTCACGGTCGCGACGTCGGACGATTCGGCGTACACCATCTACACCTCGGGCTCGACCGGCATCCCGAAAGGCGTGGACATCCGACACCACTCCTTTGTGAATTTTTGCCATGCGGCCAACGAAATGCTCGGTTTTTCGGAGCAGGACACGTCTCTCGCCGTCACGACCATTGCCTTTGACGTATCCATTTGCGAGCTGTATCCGCTGTTGGCGATTGGTGGCACGGTTGCCGTGGCCAAAGACAAAGTGGGCGCCGATGGTGAACTGTTCACTGCAGCGATTAAGCAAGTAAACGCCAGCTACATTTGCGCGACGCCAACGAGTCTCAGGATTCTCGTGGCTTCCGGTTGGCAGAATAGTCCAGATCTAACCATCATCACCGGCGGCGAACCCATTTCGCGCGAAACCTGCAACGACCTCGTTCCGCGCTGCAAACGTTTGATCAATGGGTACGGTCCCACCGAAGCAACCGTCTATACGACTTTTGGACATCTGACGGTGGGGGAGGGGTTGGTGCCTATCGGTCGACCTGTGCTGAACCTGAGAACTTATATTCTTGACGGCAATCAACGCCCCGTCCCACCCAATGTGTTCGGCGAATTGTACATCGGTGGTGAAGCCCTAGCGCGCGGCTACGTCAATCGGCAAGAGCTCACTGCCGAGAAATTCATCCCCGACCCGTTTTCAGATCAGGCCGACGCTCGCATGTACGCCAGCGGTGATGTCTGCTTCTTTGATCACGACGGCTTGATCATGTACCTCGGCCGCAAAGACAATCAGGTGAAGATCCGGGGCTATCGGATAGAGCTGGGCGAAATTGAAACGCGCTTGAAGGAGCATCCCGGGGTCACAGACGCCGTTGTGATCGTGCGCGAAGATACGCCCGACGAAAAAAGACTGGTCAGCTATATCGTTGGCAACGATTCACGCCCAACCGATGCTGAACTTCAGGATTTCTTGGCTGAAACAATGCCGGACTACATGGTGCCTGCTTGGTTCGTCGACATGGAGTCGTTTTCGCTAAATGCAAACAAAAAGTTAGATCGGAAAACGCTTCCTGCTCCCGAAGACCGACCGGCTGCAACCTTCGACACGGCGTCAACCACCAACGATCGCGCTCACGACGATGTTGGTGTGCTTGCCAAAGAGATCGCGGCGGTGTGGACGAAGGTGCTTGGACGCAAGATTCGCGTCGATGATGAAGTGTTTCGCATGGGCGCTGACTCGCTTAAGGCTGTCAAATTTCAACTTGAAATGGACCAAAGAATCGACGTACGAGTTCCCGTCGGTGAAATCTTCCAGTATCGCACCCCTGAACTTTTGGCCGCACGCATCGAACGACGAACTCATTCGCGCAGTCGTCGCCACTCAGACCAACCAAAAGCGTCTTCTGGTTCGATCGCCGTTATTGGAATGGCCGGACGCTTCCCCGGCGCCTCCAATCTCGAACAGTATTGGGAAAACCTTTCCAATGGTGTCGAATCAATCAACACGTTCACGGAATCGGAGCTCGAGGCGGCAGGTGTTAGTGCGCTTGAGTATCGCCAACCCAATTACATTCCGCGTGGAACCGTCTTAGACGGCGCCTATGATTTCGAACCTGAAGTGTTTGGCATTACTCGCCAAGACGCCGAAATCCTCTCACCGCAAATTCGACTATTCATTCAATCGGCATTTGAGTCACTAGAGAATGCGGGCTATCCTGGCGAAGTAGACGGCAAACGAATTGGCGTCTACGCGGGAACCGGATATCCAAATTACCTTGACGCTGACTTTGGAATGATCGAGTCACAACGTTTGCAGACGTTGATCGGCAACGGGCCGGACTACGTCGCCACACGCACGTCGTTTGCACTGGGCCTAACTGGCCCCGCTGTTGCGATCCAAACCGCATGCTCAACTTCTTTGGTTACTGTGGCTGAAGCATGCCAAGCGCTGCGTGCAGGGCGCTGCGAAATGGCAATCGCAGGTGGCGCATCGTTCTCATGGCCTGCAGGAAAAGGTTATCAACACGGTCCGGGTCTTATCTATTCCGCAGATGGACATTGCCGCGCGTTTGATCATCGCGCTACAGGAACCATATTCAGCCAAGGCTCGGGGGCAGTTGTGCTCAAACCACTGGAGCAGGCCATCGCAGACGGAGACACCATTCACGCCGTGATCGAAGGCATCGCAACCAACAACGACGGCAACCGCAAAGGTGGTTTTGCCGCTCCGAGCATTGAGGGCCAAGCCGAGGTCATTCGAATGGCGATCGACGATGCTGGAATCAATCCAGAAGAAATCGGCTACGTTGAAGCACACGGAACTGGCACGAAAATCGGCGACCCAATCGAGGTGGCTGGGCTGACCGATGCTTGGCGAACCTACACGAACAAAAATCAGTTTTGCGGAATCGGTTCGGTCAAAACTAACATCGGGCATGCAGATTCAGCAGCTGGAATTGCGGGCCTACTGAAAGTGATACTCTGCCTCAAGAACCGGCGACTGACGCCGATCCGAAATTTTGAAAAGGCAAACCCAGAGATTGACTTTGAGAACTCGCCTTTCTTTGTACAGACCGAAGCTGAGCATTGGGAGCCGAAATCGAAACGCCGAATCGCTGCGTTGAGCGCCTTCGGGCTTGGCGGGACCAACGCCCATGCGATCGTTGCCGAACCGCCCACACCAAAGGAGGATACGGCGGACCCCGTTCCAGACAGCAAACAAACATCGAGACCATTTCGCGTGGTTCCGTTTTCCGCTAGGACGACGCCGTCTCTTGATCGCTGGGTCTCGTCATTCCAAAACACTTGCGGCGAGCACGATTTTTCAAACATTGTTCACACCCTGCGAGCCGGTCGTAAGCCGATGGCCAAGCGTTCGTTCGTGGTGGCGCGCACCAAAGATGAAATGCTAACGGCCTTGGCATCGCCAATCACGCCGATCAGTAGAACAATGCGGCGACAGCCCGTGTTCATGTTCACCGGACAAGGGGCTCAGTACGTCAACATGGCGATTGAGAATTACTCCGACGAACCCGCCTTTCGAAATGCACTCGACCGGTGCTGCGAACTACTGGCCGATACCGATGTGGACCTAAAAGCACTGCTCTATCCTGAAACGAATCAGCAACGGTTCGACATCAATCAAACATTTCACGCACAACTTGCTGTCTTTGCCGTTTCATTCGCACAGGCTCAAATGTGGATGTCGTGGGGAGTTATTCCAACCGCTTTGGTCGGCCACAGTATTGGAGAATACGTCGCGGCCGCAATCGCTGAGATATTCACGCTCAAAGATGCCATTGAAATTGTTTACCAGCGCGGACGGTTGATGCAGCAAATGGATCCCGGATCCATGCTGGCAATTATGCGGCCGGCAGGAGAGGTTGAGCAGCTGATTAAAGAGTTCCGCGACATCGAATTGGCCGTGATCAATAGTCACACCGTCGCGGTCGTTGCCGGCCCTACGGCCGAAATCGAGTCGCTCAACCAGTCACTCTCAGCATCCGACATTAAGAGCCGGATTCTCAAAACGTCACACGCCTTCCATTCAAAAATGATGGAACCGATGTTGGATGAATTCCGGATTGCGGTCTCCGAAGTGGAACTATCCACGCCAAAGATTCCGCTTCAATCCAATGTATCTGGAACATGGATGACTGATAATCAGGCAACCTCGCCTGACTATTTCGTTTCTCAAGTTCGGTCGACAGTGCGGTTTGTGGACAATATCGAGTCCGTGTTGTCGGACGACGAACCCAAGTTGCTATTGGAAATGGGGCCAGGTCGCACGTTGACGCAAATGGCGGCTACGCTATTTGAAGATGACCAACACGTGGTGATCGCGACTCTCCCCACCGCCAAAGCTGCCGCAGAAAAGCATGCTCCCGGCGCTGAAGGCTTCGCTGGCGACGCGCGTTATGCAAGCAAGCTTGCTTTAGGAGAGGTCTGGGCAAGTGGGCATCAGGTCAACTGGGATGATATCGAATCATGGACCACGTCGCCAAAACGAGTTCCGCTAACCGGATATCAATTTGGAACCAAAACGTATCGCGCCGACAAAGCTGCGACATCAACCGTCGAACAAGACCTGCCCGAAGACGCGTGGTTTCACGTTCCCGTATGGAAACAGCTTCCAAGAGGATTTGCTAAATCAGAAGCTAAATCAGAATCGCACGTCGACTTGCCTGCGTCCACCGGCGATCCGGTTTGGATTTGTTTTCAAAATTCGCACGCTTCAAACGTTTCGCTTGTTCCTCCAGAAAAACGCACCATCACGGTTGCCGCCGGTGAAACATTCACTAACGACATAGACCATTACACGGTCCGTCCGGAATCCGA
>CALKXO010000463.1 GCA_938003615.1 uncultured Pirellulaceae bacterium
ATAGCGATGAAAGCGCGTCCCAGTTCTCTGGCGGTTAGCGCTGTTGTTCCGGCACCAGAGAACGGATCAAGTACGACGCCGCCGGGGGGGCAGGATGCATTGATGCAGGTTTCGACCAGCTTCTGTGGATAGACTGCAAAGTGTGCTTCGCGGAACTTCGACAGCGAAATCGACCACACGGTGCGTTTATTGCGGCCCTTCGGATGAAACGCTTGATCCCAACGCCCGTCGTGCAAGTTGTTGTCGCCACTATTCTTTCCTGCTTCTGGAGTGCCGCCACGTTTGCCGAAGTGGTTGCGACCGCCTTTCATCTTTGAATTTTCAGAAAACGTTACATGCGGTTCGCGAATCGCATCGGCATCATAGAAGTAGTTTTTTTCGTTGCTGAAAAAGAAAATGTACTCGTGGTCGGTCGTCGGTCGAGTCTTAACGCTCGACGGCATCGCGTTGGGTTTGTGCCAGATGCAATCGCTGCGCAGACGCCAACCGGCGTCTTTCAGTGCCAGACATATCCGCCACGGGACGCCTTGAAGCTCGCCCTTGATGTATTTATCACCGATCACCATCCATAGACTGCCGGTGGGTTTGACAACGCGTTTTAACTCGACGAAAAGTTCTGCCATACGATCGACGTAAATGTCGATCGATTCTTCCTGACCAATTTGAAGATCGGAACCGTAGTCACGCTGTTGAAAATAAGGCGGACTGGTCACGATCGTGTCGACGATGTCGTCCGGCATCGAACGAACCACATCGATCGCGTCACCGCAGTGGAATTGGTTGATCCAGTCAGTGGTAGCGCGTTGCTTTTTTTTCGTTGGGCTCATAGAAGTTTACATCTTGTCCAGTACGCTGATATTCAACAGTCCTAAGCCCGTTTTCAACGTTCGCGCGGTCAAATCGCAAAGCTGCAGGCGGCTGAATTTTAATGATTCAGATTCGGTATTTTTCACATTGCACTCCGGCGTCGAGAAGAAAGTAAAATAGGTCTGGCACAAATCAAACAGATAATTGCACAGCAAATTCGGTTTGTAGTCGACTAGCACATCGGTCAACGCCTCTTCAAACCTCAACAACTGAACGGCCAGCGCTCGTTCGATGTCGGTCTCAAATTCGAATTCGGCCGGTTTGCTTCGCACCGCTTCGATATCGACGTCGACCTTTCTCCAGATGCCTTGCACACGCGCGTATCCATACTGCAGATAGGTCGCCGTGTTGCCTTTGAGGGCCAACATTTTGTCATAGTCGAACGTGTAATCCGATGCCCGGTTCTGCGAGAGATCGGCGTATTTCAGCGATCCAATACCCACGACACGCGCGTTCTCTTTCAGTTGAGCCTCGTCGAGCGAATCGTTGACCTCTTTGGCAATGACCAAAGCTCTGGCTTCCGCCTCATCGAGCAGTCCCGCCAGTCCGACGATCGTTCCCGAACGTGTTTGAAAAGGCTTGCCATCCTTGCCCATCACGGTTCCAAAACTAACATGCTTTAACTCCGCTTGGTCGTAGCCCCACATGGAGGCAACTTCGAACAGTTTTTCAAAGTGTTCGTGTTGGCGATGATCGACCACATACAGGCATGCGTCGGCATCAAAATTCTCCATACGGTATTTGATCGTGGCCAGATCGGTCGTCGAGTACAAGAATGCGCCGTCGCGTTTCCTTACGATCATCGGCGTCTCAAAATTCTCTAAGAAAACGCACATCGCTCCGTCACTGGTGCGCGCGAATCCCTTGGCTTCCAGATCGTCGACGACACTGGCCAATTGGTCGTTGTAGTAGCTCTCACCCAGTTCCATATCAAACGTCACGTCAAGTCGATCGTAGATCGCCTGCATGTCTTGTTTGCAAACCGGGAGGAACTGTTCCCATAGCGCTTGATTGTCGGCATCGCCGGCGTGAAGTTTCGCCGTCTCCAACAACACCGCAGTTGCGATGTCCTGGTGAGCGTCGGCCGTTTCTACCAATCCGTCTTCAGAGGCCTTGGCGATCGTGGCCTCGGCACTCCTAATTTGATCTTGGCTATCGGCGATTCGTTTGTTGGTTTGCGAGATCTCTTTCTTGATCTTTTTGACCGCTGATTTCTCTTCGGCGACCGACTGCTTTTGCTTCAGCTTGGTAAGCTCCGTCTGAAGTTGATCAAGTTGCGTTTTTAGCTCGGGAAGTTTGGTCGTCGACTTATGAAATTCGATCAGCAATCTGACCATCCGGTACAGGCGTGAAAGTTCGGTGATGGGTTCTTTCTCGAAGGCTGCCTCGTCACGGAAGTTTCGATAGCCGTAGATGATCATGCCGAACTGGGTTCCCCAGTCACCGATATGATTGTCACTTTTGGCGTGGTGCCCCATGAAATTCAAAATTCGCGTCAGTGCGTCGCCGATGACGGTTGATCGAATGTGTCCAACGTGCAAGGGTTTGGCAACGTTGGGAGACGAATAGTCAACGATGTAGTTCCGCGCCGTTTCGACTTTGTTGACTCCCAAACGCTCATCACTAAAGGCGGTGGCAAGATTGGACTTGAGCCACTGATCGTTGAGCGTCAGGTTAATGAATCCGGGGCCTGCGATTTCGACGTTCTGGCAGAGCTCGGATAAATCAGTGGCCGCAACAATCTCTTCAGCTACTTCGCGAGGCGACTTGCCAGCAGACTTACCCAGCGGCATAGCGAAGTTCGCCTGAAAGTCTCCAAACTTGGCGTCATTGGCGGGGCGGATCAGATTCAGCATCGCCTCCACCTGATCGGTGTATTTTGCCACTACAGGCTGGAAACAGTTTTGGAGTTCTTTCAGAGCGTTCATCGAGTCAGCTGGCTTTCCGCGTTTGGGAGATCCGTTTGCAAAATAATAGGAAAGCAGTGCTTTTTAATTAGAAAGCAGTGCTTCCATCGAGTCAGACCGCAATTGGCCGTTTAGGTTCAGGAACAAGAATTTCCCTAAAATTGGCTTAAAACGCAATCGGTCTGAGTGCCGCTGACGGCAGATATGCGCGATCTGTTGCCTATCGTTCTTTGATTTCGACGTTGCGAAATTGAACGGGGTCGCCATGTCCAGCAAATCCAAAATATCCTTTTTCGCGCGTCATGCCCGGGTGAGGTTTGTCATCCAAAAACGCTTTGACGGTACTGAGATCGCAATCGAGAATCATGGTCCCGTTGAGCTCCACTTTGATCTTGGATCCTTTAACTGTGACCTCTTGGAAATTCCACTCTCCGGTGGGGCGCAGGTAGCCACGATGGGCGGCTGCCATCCCATACGCACTACCGTGGTATTGTCTTGCATCTAGATTCGCATATTTTTTGTGCTCAGAATCCAGTACCTGCAATTCGCACATGCCTTTGTAGGCAGTATCACCGCTTCCGGGGTAGCGGATGGCCAGTCCATTGTTACCGCCCGGCGGCAGCTTGAACTCCATTCGGACGACAAAGTCGCTCATCTCTTTGTCGTAGTAAATCGTGCCGCCCTTGTCAGGCTTGCACATGATGACGCCCGCGTTGAGCGTATAGTTTTCAGTAGCACCAGCCCATCCCTTCATGTCGTTTCCCTCCAACAATGAAGTAAACCCCTCAAATCCACTTTCGGCGCGTAGGATTTCGTTCGCTTCGTCGCTGCTGAATTCCTTGACGAACACATTTCGCCACGAAATCTCGCCGCCGTGTGTTTGCAACTGGATGGGACCTTTAGGAAACAGCGGGCGTTTTCGATCGAAGTAGTTCTCGTGGATCGCATGGTCAACGACTTTCTTGTCATTGAGCCACACCGTCGTCCGAGCGCCGAGTTGGCGAATACGGAATTTGTTCCATTGCCCCAACGGTTTGTCCGCCAAAACCAGCGGGTCTTTTCCAGCAGCACCTTCTGAGTTGTTCCACAGCCCACCGGATCCTTTGTCGGCTCCTATCTCGAACTTCTTTTCATCGGTATAGTCCCAAATCTGTACTTGAGGATTCGCTTTGAGATAGATGCCACTATCGGCCCCAGCGACTGACTTGTACTCGAGATGCAATTCAAAGTCGCCAAATTCTTTTTTGCTGGTTAGGTACAGGCCTTGCCCGTCGTTGATAAGAATGCCGTCCTTTACTGACCAATGTTTTTCGATGTTGGTCCGACTTTCTTTTTTAAGCAGTTCCTGTTCTTCAACCGACAGCGCCCACAACTCCTCCGGATTCTTCGTCGCCCATCCGTACCAGCCACTGGTGTCGGTGCCGTTAAAAAGCGCTAGAAAACCCTCCGGCGGTTGATTCAGTTCTTGTGCCGTGGCCGGGGCAGCGATCAGAGCGGTAATCGAGATAGCAATTGAAGTGGCAATTGTGAATTGACACGTGATTGGGATGAGAGTGCGGATCAAATTCGTCTCCTGATTTTGAAATTAAAGTTGCCCGGCGGTGGCTTCAACTCAGTCGGATTATGATCGGCTTGGATTTACAGCTTGTCGAGATCCACGATGACGATTTTAGACGGTTCCCGCGACATAGACAAAACGCCAGCCCAAATGTCCGCAGCGCAATCACGCTACCCACGACGGAATCAAAGTACTTGTCGTGAGCCTTTACCGACGCAACGTTGGTCGGATTGATGGATAGGAATTGTTGTCCGCCAACATTTTCTTGCAAGTGTTTGACCATAAAACTAAACACACGTGAATAGACGCCTCGACGACGAAATTGCTTATCCACTAATGCCGCGAATAACCAACTCTGGTCTGGTGACAATTCGATTCGTAGCCCTAGATCGGTTTCGTCAAACCCGCGCTGCGCAGCCCAGACTGCTCCGGCGAGTTGCCCGTCGAGTATTGCTTGGGCCGACTGAAAATCCGCCTCCATGTCGCCCGGACTGAAATAGGTCAGCGCACTGACGGTCGCAATGTCGGCGTCGGTTTCGGCAAGAGAAACGTGCACGAGATCGTCACCGGAAGCGTCGGCCGTCTGTAATATTCGCTTGGGGGCAATCTGGTAGACCGTGAAGATTCGAAAGCGAAACAACCAATCGGGAACCACGCGGTTGATCGCGATGCCGGCTGAGTACAGCAATCCTGTTTCTCTGATTTTTTGCAGCAACGTTAATCCTATTAATCTGACACATTGATTTTTCGATATTGCATATAGACGTCATCATCGATTCGTCTGACGTAGCGCAGTGAAAATAGCTTAGACGCCGCCATTAGATCCGGATCCTCTCCCTCCACCGGCGTGATCGAGTTTTTTCCGCCTAGCATTTTGGGACCGACGAACACATGGGCTTCGTCAACCAGATTCATTTTGACCAGCGATCCCATGAGCGTGCCGCCGCCTTCGACCATCAGGTTCGTGTTTCCGCGACTGGCGAACTCTTGTAAAAACTCGTGCAACCTCTGGACTGGATCCTGTGACTCGCCCACCCATACTTCCACTCCAAGTGCCGTCAGTTTTGCGGCGTGCTGTTGGTCGTGAGATGGTGACGTCACTAAAATCACGGGTGCTTGGTCAGTGGTTGTTGCCAGTTTGGAATCCAGCCGCAATCGAGCTTGTGAATCGACCACAATTCTTACGGAGGTCCGCATTTTTTCGCCGCGCGCCGTTAGCAATGGGTCGTCGGCATCGGCGGTCCCAAACCCAACCATGATTCCATCCACGCGGCCGCGAATGCTTTGCACGATGTTGCGCGAGTGAGAATTGGTGATCCACTGGCTGTCACCATGGATGGTCGCAATCTTTCCGTCGATGGTCATCGCCCACTTGGCGATGATCCACGGTAGTCCTGTGGTGATGCGTTTGTGGAACGGAGCCAGCAAGTTTTCCGCAGCCTCGGCCTCGACGCTCACATCGACTTGGATTCCGGCGTCGGTTAGTTTTTTGACGCCGCTTCCTGAAACATCGGGGTTGGGGTCGATACAACCGATGACCACGCGCGCGACTTTGGCTTGAATCAGCGCTTCGGCGCAAGGGCCAGTTTTTCCAACGTGGCTACACGGTTCAAGTGTGACGTAGGCCGTCGATCCTTCAACGGCTTCGCTGTTGCTTGCGGCTGCATCAGCAATCGCGTTGATTTCGGCATGAGGGCCTCCAAAGGACTCATGGTGGCCCTTGCCAATGATCGTGTCTCCCTTAACCAGCAAGCAACCCACCATCGGATTAGGCTCGACTTTTCCTTCTCCCTGCCAGGCAATCGCAATTGCGTGCTGCATGTAGGGGCGGTCTTTTTGAAGCTGATCCATGAGGTCAAAAGAGTTTCTGAATTCAAATAGGTCTGAAACGGTGGGCTTGATTGATGGCCTGTTACCTGCCAAATTGAGTTTTCTTTTGGTCGTAGAATTATCGCGACAACGTTGACCCTATCAAACGCTTGGAGAATCCATGACTGATCGCCCAGATGACGACGAAATCTCAAACGACCGAAACGAACACGGAGAAGAAGTTCTCTACGAAGAAAATCCCTCAATGTTTCGTAACCAGCCAGTCTGGTTTGTGATTACTTGTGTCCTTTGTTTGGTAATTGTTGGGCTGTTTATTTTTGCAGCATGGTACCTGAAATGTAAGGGCACAACTTTGACGATAACCAACGACCGAACCACCTGCCGTCGAGGAATTTTGTCAAAATCAATCACGGAAGTCTGGCATCAAGACATTCGAAACGTGCAATTGGACCAAACTTTCTTCCAAAGAGTCTTCGATGTTGGCACGATTGGTATTTCCAGTGCCGGACAAGCCGATTTGGAGATTCATGTGTCGGGGATTCCACAACCCGAACGAGTGAAGGGTTTGATCGATGCCCACCGTCGGCGCGAACGGGCGTAGGACGAGGCTCGTCCACCACGGATAATCCTTGATTCATTAGACAATTTTGAACAGAAACCCAAACACGCCATGTCCAATACAACCGAACTCTACGATCAACTTTGTGACCACGTTAGCAAGACCGCGTTGCTGACATCGACATCGGCGCTATTGGAATGGGATCAGCACACGAAACTTCCAGCCGCCGCCGGCGCCTACCGCAGCGAACAGTTGACCTTTCTCGCCGGCGAGATCCATCGCCGCAGCACATCGTCCGAGCTTGGTGATTTGATCGGACAATTGGCTCAATCGGATCTGGCATCCGATCCTACATCCGTTTCAGGTTGTGTGATCTCACGGCTTGAGAAAAAATTCAAACGTACCAGTAAGCTGCCCGTGCGATTGGTGGAGGAACTGACTCGGGCATGTTCGACGGGGCAACAGGTTTGGGTCGCGGCACGCAAGGAAAACGATTTTTCAGAATTCCGCCCTGCCCTTGAGACGATTGTGCGTTTGAAGCGCGAACAGGCCGACGCTATCGGATACGATGACTGCGCCTACGATGCGCTGTTGGATGAGTTTGAACCGGGAGCCAAAACGAAAGAGGTTGCTGATGTTCTTGAAGGATTGCGTGTCGATCTTGTGCCGTTGGTGGAAGCGATTGGAGCCAGTTCCATTGAACCGCCAGTGGACATTCTTCATCGGTCGTTTCCGGTTGCCGACCAAGAAGCTTTTGGACGGCGCGCATCAGCGCAGATTGGTTTTGATTACCAACGCGGTCGCTTGGACGTCACGCACCATCCTTTCTGTACCGAAATTGGCCCCGACGATTGTCGGATCACCACCCGGTACGACGATCAATTCTTTAGCGGTTCGTTTTTCGGGACACTGCATGAGGCCGGCCACGGGATCTACGAACAGGGCTTGGCGTCGGAGTACTATGGTTTGCCCGCCGGTCAGTACTGCAGTCTCGGCATTCATGAATCACAGTCTCGACTGTGGGAGAATTTGGTCGGCCGTAGTAAGAGTTTTTGGCAGCACTTCTATCCGGACGCTCAACAGCGGTTTGCGTCACTGGCCGATGTTCCTCTGGACGATTTCTACGCCGCCATCAATCACGTCGCGCCGTCGTTGATTCGCGTGGAAGCCGACGAAGCGACTTACAACTTGCACATCATCATCCGCTTCCAATTGGAGCAAGCGCTGATCAACGGTGATTTGGCCGTGGCCGACCTGCCCGAGGCGTGGAACGCCAAATACCAAGACAGCTTGGGGATCACGCCGCCAACGGACGCCGATGGCGTCTTGCAAGACGTGCACTGGAGTGCGGGCTTGATTGGTTACTTCCCGACCTATTCGTTGGGTAACCTCTACGCCAGCCAGTTCTATGATGCTGCCGCCGCTGAGCTTGGCGATTTGGAGCCGATGTTTGCAGCCGGAGATTTTGGTCCGCTGAAAGAATGGCTGAACACTAACATTCACGCCCCCGGCCAGCGCTGGTCTTCGACCGAGCTAGGCGAGAAAGTGACCGGCGAAGCGCTTTCCCATGAACGATTAATCAAGCATTTGAAGGAGAAGCTTACTCCGATTTACCAGCTGTGATGGAAACTGGTTGGCAAGCTGGCGGGAGTTCTAAATGTGCACGGTGGAAAACCGGCTTAGGGTTCGAGTTCCCGCGCGGTATGTCTTGCCACCCAGTTCTGCTCCGGTCTCGGTCACCGACGCAATTTAGAGCGCCGAAAGTTTGCGGTCGATATTGGACTTGAAAACCTGCCTGTTTCCCAAAGAAAACATGCAGCCAGCAAAAAATTGACGCCAAATCCGAGGCCATTGAAGATTGCGGCTTGGATTAACGCGATTTTGAACAAATCGGAAATCGGCCAACTCATTCGCTTGATTGAGTAGCAGGATTTAGCAAGTAGGTTTGATTGATCTCCCGGCCTGCCGTTAACTAACCGGTCAATTGGTGAAGGTCTGAAATAACTTGTTCAATGGCAGGGCGATCTGCAGGTGAGTAAGAAATGCATCTTCGAATGATTCCTCGCCAGCCTTCATAGGGAACCATGTCGATGTCCGTTTGCCCCGTAATAAGGTAGGAGAACGTCTTGCCCAGCGAATAGATATCAGCACTCGGATGAGCCTCTGCACCCTCAAACTGTTCTGGAGCCGCGTATCCTCGGGTTCCTCGCATTTGCAACGTTTGCTTTGTGACTAGACGAGTCAAATTCTTTGCGATACCAAAATCCGCGACCTTCCAGGTATCATCAAACTTCAGAATATTCCTGGGCTTAATGTCTCGATGCACAATGTCGTTTGCGTGTAGTTCGCCAATTGCGGTGGCGATGGCTAACCCAATTTTCTTTGCTTCCCCGACACTCAATCCCTGCCCGGAAGAATCATCTTGGACGTAGTCTTCCAAATCGCCACCGTCGCCCAACTCCATCACTAATCCGATGTAGTCTTCGTCCCGTATGAAGTCTTTTACGTCCGCAACATATTGAGAATTGAGTCGCAGGAGCTTTTCGTAGATTCTCGCTTCTCTCTCCAGCGCGACAATATCCGCCGATTGAATTCGTACGCGCTTAAGAAACACGGTTTCGTCAGTGGCTTGGTTCTTGGCGATAAATGCTTCGGACATACCCGCAGCACTAATGACTTTGACTATTGAATAGCCTTGGTATTCCGTTATCGGTTCAGGTTTCGCTTCGTCCGCTTCTAAGGCATTCGCGGGCTGCGCATTGGTGGACGGCGGCGTGTAGACAGCAGGCGATTCTCGAAATCCATCTGCTGGCGTCTCAGGTTCAGAGTCCCCACTACGTTGTTCTCTGGCCGTCGTAGGGACAACAAAAATAGAGCCAGAACTAAGCAATTCATAGCTAAAGTCGGTGTCGCCATACTCTTCCTTACCGATGTGCTTTTGCTGCTCCTTCACGCGGCGGCGGCTTTCTAAACCGATACGGACTGCCCACTCAAGCTCCTCGTCAGGCACGTCTGTGTCAGGTAGGGGATAAAGCAGCTTCAATAAACCACTGACTGTCTTATTAACAGCGTTGGTGTCGCGACCACTTAAGGCTGGACCGAACTTGACCCGATTCTGCAACACCGAGACACGGCTTTCCCTACGCAGCTGCGACCAACACTCAGAAAGGAAGTCACTAACCAAGCCAAAGTGATTGGTCAGCATCGACTTGTTTACCTTTTCCACGTCCCAACCCGGCAGGAAGGAGTGAATCCTGTCCATGAATGCGGTGTCGTCTCGCATTTCCGGGGGCAACGGACCAAACAGGTGGCCGACCCGCATCTGGTGTTCAACGTCCACATCAAAGTTACCCACCAGCACGACTCCGCCTTCAGCGCGAATGGATTCCTTGCCGCGGCTAAATTCGCCGGACTCCATATAGCCTTTCATGATGTTGACGCCATCCTTTTGGTCGAATTTGATGCCAGAGACCTCATCG
>CALKXO010000464.1 GCA_938003615.1 uncultured Pirellulaceae bacterium
ATATCGCGTACGGCGTGAAATATCTTTACACCGTCAAAGCGATCGAAGCGGTATCAGGCCGCAAGTTACCCGACGGCAGCGTGAAGAAGCTGATCGAGAAAATCAAATTCCGCGACCGTTCGGGCGGATAATTGGACCGGCCTTCGTTGAGTAAGACGTTAACCATAAGATACCAATCGATCCAGACGTTTGCTGGGTGGCTGGGTTAAATCAGCCAGCTGTACCTCTTCTGGCACACATATTTCTTCCGGCAATCTGTCTGAACGGGCATGCAACACCAACTCAGTCATTTTTTGCGTGCATTCGCTTTGAAAGCATATTACGATATAGATTCTCCATGGCGTCCTTGTCATCGACCCTTCCCTCTAAACCCGCCGCACTGCCCATGTTGTCTTCTCTGATTTTGACTCGTCGCACCTTCCGTCTACCGCTGTTGACGACCGCTTGCATTATCTCGGCAGGCTTACTTTTCTCTCAGACGAGCCTCGCTCAAACATTCACGGCCATTCCTGACGCGACGCCAAGGCAATGGGGCTCGTCCGGCACGTGGGACGGTGGCCAAGTTCCGGGCGGTGGCCGAATTCTGATCGGCCAGTCAATCGATGTCGTAATCGATGGAGATAACACCGTTGATTCACAGCTATCGATTGCACCGGGTGAGTCGTTCAAGGTCGATAACGTGACGATTGGCTTGGGAGACCAGTTGAGATTATCGGGACATTTTGCTTCCAGTCCGCCGTCACTGATTATCGGTCGCGATCGGTTCAGTGAGTCCACTCTGACCAATTCAGGAAGCATTGTACTGCCAAACAGGTCGAAGCTGGAGCTTTCTGCTAGGAACGCAACCATTGATGGCGGAGGATCGATCGAAATGTTCGGTGGTCAACTTTTGCTTGGGTTGGAGCGGTACAGAAGCGGGTCGACAATCACCAGTTCAGACCAGACCATTCACGGACGTGGCACGGTGACGTTATTCCAGCGGACAGAATTTATCAACGGTCCCGGTGGTGTGGTTCGAGCAACCAACCCCTTTGACCTGCTAATTCTGGAAGCGGAGCATTCGAACGATACGTTTCACCAACCGAAGCTGATCAACCAAGGAACGCTGGAAGCAACCGACGGCGGGACGTTGGATATTCGCGATGGTGATTTGGTGAACTCGGGCAAGATCCACGCCGCTGATCAATCCACAGTGCGACTAGCGCCAGATCTACTGGTCGGCGGAACACTAACGTCGGCAGGCAGTGGCACGGTCCAGATCGGACGAGATTTGCGACAAGGGCAGGTGGCCTTTCACAGGCTGCGAGATGTTACCTTTGAGACAGATATTCTCGTAGCTCAGTACTCAGCAACGTTGCTCGAAGGCGATATCCAGAACAAGCAATCGGTACGATTCAGCGATGGAGGTTCAGTTGGAATCGGTAGCCAATCGGCCAGGTTGAGGGGTGGCGGAACCGTGCAGTTGACTGGTAACAACGGGTTCGGTTTTCGTGGCCCCGGCTTTTCGTCTGCCGATGTAGTGACACTGACCAATGTGGACAACACAGTTGAAGGCTTTGGCCAGATTGGCAGCGGCTTAATCAATGAAGAACAGGGAACCATTTTGGCCAACACGCCACGCGAGACAATCAGTATCCGGAGAGATATTAACCAGCCTTTCGGCCAAGAAATGATCAATCGCGGCAAGATAATCGCTCGGGATCGTGGCCACTTGGGCATTTCTGCCCCTGTGAACAATGACGGTGGTGAAATTGTTGCCGAAGAGAACGGCACTCTGACAATCGGAATTGGTGGAAAGGTCACGCATGGAACGCTCAGAACAGAAGGGAATGGTCGTGCCTGGCTGAATGGAGGCAGCTTAAAAGATGTGACATTGAATGCTGATTTAGAGGTTCTACAACGTGGCGGAGTGCTGTCCGGCACGATCGTCAATCGTTCCAAGATTGACCTCGGCCGACCATCCAATGGATTCTCATTCGCGAGAGAAGGCAATGTAGATATTTTTGGCGAGACGCGTTTGGAAGGTGGCGGCACACTGAACTTGTTTGCCGATAGCTTCGAAGGCTCTACGATCGGCGTCAGTTCTGCGTTTAGTGAAACCGGGCATCGGCTTGTCAACGTTGACAACGTGGTAACAGGCGTCGGCAGCATTGGAGGCGGGAGCGCCTTTACTAACGAAATCCTGCAAATTGTCAACGAAACTGAAGGTCTGATCGAAGCATCGCCAAGGAACACCATTGAAACTTCACTGACACTCAGTGCAGACGAATTTGAAAAACCTCTCATCAACCGGGGCACTTTGCGAGCCACAGGAGGGGCTGAGTTACGGTTCAGGGAAAGATCTTTCGCAACGAGCGTCAGAATTCAAAATGACGGTGGAGTGATCGAGAGCATTGGCTTTGGTCCCGATCCTTTCGAGCCCTCTGCAGACACCGACATTGGCTCGGCGGTCATCCTGACAAACAGCAGGATCATCGGCGGCACTTTGCGAACCGAAAACAAGGGTCGCTTCGTGGTGCCGAACAGTTCTTTTTTAGACCTGACGGTGATCGAGAACGCGAAAATTGATGGCCGTTTCGAGCTTGGGACCGAAGCGAGGTTGAGCTTGGTTGGAAATGTAGAACTTGGTTCACAACTGACATTCGCGGGGACGGGCGATGGGTTCGGCCCGACGGTCGGACGAGTTTTCGCTTCGAGTGATTTCATTTTGAATAACGAAACCAGCATCACGCTTCAAGGAAGAGTTGCTTTGACGGACAGAGCTACGGAATTTGGAGAACCAGATTCTGCTAGCGGCGGCTTGCGGAATGCGGGTGGGCGTATCACTGGCAGTGGATGGATTGATTTCACAGTCAACGATTTCATCAACCAAGAGGATGGCATCATTGATGGCAATGATCGAGATTCACGCGACCTAGGTGACAGTTTCTTTGACCGTCCATCGCTGGTGCTGCTTGGTTCTGGCGACGCAACCAACCTGTTTGTTAATCGCGGTGTCCTGCGCGCCAGCGACGGCGGGGCGCTGATCATTGGTGCAGGACGACTGGAT
>CALKXO010000465.1 GCA_938003615.1 uncultured Pirellulaceae bacterium
TATCGCTTCGGTTACAGCACTTGGTGAAGCTGCCGATGATAAGTTCTCTTCTGTTGAAGCTACTTTGTCAGGCGCTGGTGCAGCCACTCCTTAATCAACCCGTTATCGGGTTGTCTTAAGACAGCTTGGTCCCTGTGGAAACTCCACAGGGACTTTTCTTATGGCCTGTTTTCAACAATTGGTGTCGCAATGGAATTGATGCAATCTCCCAATGAACTCGAGCACGCTTTTGGCTTAATTTGCGTTTTTTTCACGACAATGGCCGTAATTGCGAGCTACGTTTTACTTCTTCGGTAAAGCCCGATCAACAAGACATTTTTCTCACAAAGTTTGCAGACCGCCCCTCAGTCTGCTCCCCAACAAGTAGGATTTTTCAATGTACGACCTAATGACCCCAGACAACTGGATGCAATTTGGATACTGGACCGTCGCCGTTTTTGCGGTTGTGGCCGCTTGGATCGATGGCACCGAACTGCGCGTTCCAAACAAGTTAACGCTCCCCTTCGTTGTTGCCGGATGGGTCTTCAGCATGATCGCTTTCGAGCTACAGGGTGACGCTTGGTACGTGGGTTTGGGATACAGTCTGCTAGGCACGCTTGTCGGCGGACTGACCCTGCTTCCGTTTTATGCCATCGGAGGCATGGGAGCTGGCGACGTTAAAATGATGGCTGGAATTGGCGCTTGGGTCGGCACCACCATCGTGTTTAACTCTTTCTGCGTCGGAGCCGTCGTAGGCGGCGTACTTGCTGTCGGCATGGCCGTGCAAGCAGGCCAGTGGACAAAACATTACAACCAATTCTTCTCGATTTTCAACGAAATCATTACTGTTCGAGATCCTGAAAAACTCGCTGCAATCGCCGGAGAAAGAAAGTCGTCGATGCGACTTCTGCCTTATGGAATTCCAATGGCGATTGGCACTTTGATGTACATGGGCTGGGAAGGAATGCTTATCTGATACTCAGAGAGCACGTTTGAACCAACCCAATTAGATAACTCTCCAGACCGGCAAAGTGGTAGACCTTGCCGGTCTTAACGTTTTTCACAACCAATAGTTTTCTTTACTTATTGCGTCTGCACGATGCCGAAAAGAAATGAGTGCAAGCACTGCCGCTAGCAAGTTCGACGTTCAATGCTCCAGGATGGAAGCAACTGTGCCCAGGACGGGAACGCGTCAACATTCAACCGTCTAACATTTCGGACCTGATCCGACAATTCTTGGGGTACTCCGATGAAATCAAAAACATTCATGGCACTTTTCATTGCGCTTGGCTGCGGCGTTCTCGCCGCGGTTGGGATTGTCAATGCAATTGGCGACACTAGCACTGCTGCGGTTGAAGAAACCGCTCCAGTTCTTGTTGCCAACGACTTCCTAGACATCCATACGCCACTGTCCGAAGAAAACTGCCACATTGAGCACTGGCCGGCCAAACTGATTCCGAAGGATGTTGTTTCTGACATCGCTTATATCGACGGCATGTTCAACAAAATGCGACTTTCCAAGGGCCTGCCCATCATGAATGAGCAGATCGCAGATCAATCATTCTTCGAGCAAGACATGATTCCGCCGGGACACAAAGTCGTGGCCGTCAAAGTAAAGGAAGACGATACGATTTCCGGCCTTTTGAAGCCGGGCCAGCAAGTTGATATCATCGGTGTCGTCGATGCCCCAGCGAAGACCAACAGCCGATCCCGTCTCAAAATTGCTAAGACGTTCCTCAAAGGAATACGGGTTTACTCAATCAACGGTGTCCGTGACGGTTCAGCCGAAACAGAAGAGAAGGGCCGTCGAGGAGATGCTGTCGTTGGAATTCTGGTAACCGAGAAACAGTCCGAGCAGATCGTGCTGGTACAGCGCGTTGGAGCTTTGAAACTCGTTCTGCGAGCCAAAATGGACAATCTGTCGCCTGAGTCCAATCCTGATTTCAACCAGTTGTTCGCTGGTATCATTTCCGATCCAACGGCCGAACTAGAGCCAGAGCCGGTAGACCACTCCCAAGAAGTCGAGAAGCCGAGCTTTGTGATGACGGTTTACAACGGTCTCAACTCAGCCAGTCATGCATTTGACGAAGACGGGCGGCTTTCCCAACCTGCCAAGCGGTCGGGATACGTCGGTTACGGACACAGAGATCGATCAAGCAACCCAGAGCCCCCATCTCCAGAGGAGTTTGACGGCTCGGATGAGTCCAGCGACCCGGAGGAGTTTAGCGACTCGGAGGAGTTTGAGGCTGGATTCGAAGAAGATCAATACCAAGGCGAATAGGACCGATTCTAACGACTGGCGATGAGGTACCAACCATGCCGTTGGTACCTTTTATGCTATTAAAAATCTACATTTCGCCTTATCTGGTCGGTACCATTATACCGATAAAGGCTTTGACTCTTGATGTCATGGATGACATTAGCAAATGAACTGGCCCAACCAAGCACCGATGGTTGAACTGCCGTAACGCGAGGATTCATGGATGAACATGCGTATTAAAATGAGTGTTTTGGGTTGTCTGACAGCTCTGTTTTGCGTTTGCTCGAGCAGCGCTTTTGCCGTCCAAGGAATCTCAGGGCCTCGTTTCGAGGTCAACGAGTCCGTGGAGTCTCTGGACATCATTGCCGGTTCGGCAAGGCGTCTCAAATTCGCCTATCAGGTGCCCGAGCTGATGGTTGAGAACCCTGAAGTCATTCAGGCGTCTCCAGTTTCACCGCAGGAGATCCTGATTACCGGACTCAAGCCCGGTGTCTCTTCGATTACGATCAGCGACCCGGACAAAAACCTACAGACAATCGCTATCGAAGTGCTTGTTGACACACGCAAACTTGAGCTTGCGTTCAACAACTACTTTCCCGATTCACAGATTAAAGTACACCCGCTCAATTCGGGGGTGATTCTAGCCGGGCATGTAGCTCGTGCTGATCAGGTGGCCAACATCATGAAAGTAGCTTCTGATTATTTCCCAACCAATGTCGTCAATCAGCTTCAAGTAAATGGCAATCAGAACATCGCCATCAAAGTTGAAGTCTATGAAGTTTCACGAACGAAACTTCGTGAATTGGGCGTCGATTGGGCGGTCTTTGGACGACGCGTCGATGCGGTCTCAAGCATCTCTGATATTCTTCAGACTGTTACTCGAAACGACCAAGGTCAGGCCCAGTTCGGAACCAACGGCGAGGAGACCTTTACCTTTGGTGTGCTGAACAACAACCGCCTCTTCCGCTCGTTTATCAAGGCACTTGAACAGAACAATGTTGCAAAGCTGCTAGATCAGCCAATTTTGGTGGCTCAGAACGGTCGCCCAGCGGAGTTCTTGTCTGGTGGAGAAATTCCGATTCAAACGGCCGCTGGCCTTGGAGCGACTCAAGTTGAGTTTCGACCCTTTGGAACGAAACTGGACATGGTTCCCATCGTCCACGGCAACGGAGAACTAACGCTTGAAGTACGTGCTGAAGTTTCTGAAGTCGCCCCTGAGCTTTCCAATAATGGAGTTGTTGGCTTCCGAGTACGAAGAGTCAACACGGGCGTTAAGATGAGAGCGGGCCACACATTGGCGTTGGCTGGCGACTATCGCGAAATCTCTACCGCTGAAAACCGTGGACTTCCGAAACTGAAGCACTCGCCTTTCTTCGGTCCCATGTTCCGCAGTGTGAGAGATCAAGTCAACGAGACGGAATTGGTATTCTTGATCACGCCACGTTTTGTCGGCGACGTCGAGCCTTCTCAATTACCTGCTGATCGTATTGGTCGTCTTTCGACTCATCCTTCAGACCATGAGCTCTATGTAGACGGCTACATCGAAGTACCTAAATGCGAAGACGATTGCCCAGTAAACGATTCTTTCGGCTCAAATCACGCTGTCGCCTCAGGCTCAGCGATGCCAATTCAGGGTGGCTTTCAGCAAGGCGGCATGAGATACCCATCGCCTAACATGCAGCCAATGGTTCAGCCTTATGGGCATGAGCCATACGGCCCAGTTGGAGCATCGACTCAGTCTACGCCTGACCGGCATGCGAACTCTGGTTTTTCATGGCCAACGAGCTCAAAAACTCGATAGGTAACGATTGTAACAGTAGGATCGGCATTTCTCACATTCTAAGTGGTAGATGCCGATTCTCAACATTGACCGGTGTGGGAGAGTCCCGCTCGATCTAAATCGTTTGAGTAACATTCGTGAACGGAATTCAATGAGCGGAACCCTTCGTGTTGTCATTTGCGACCCAAATGAATCCACTCGAGACAACCTAAAGAAATCTCTGATGGGGATGGAAGAGGTATGGCTGGAGGCGGATTCGTCCCGGTACAGCCTGTTCCCCGAAGTGGCCGAACAGGCCGTCCCCGATGTTGCTATCGTCGATATCGATAGCGATGAGAATGAGGCCTTGCAGGTCGTCGAAGCCGTCGCCAAGGCCAATCCAAAGTGCGGAATCATCGTCGTCAGCGCGAGAGCCGACGGCCAGTTGATTCTCAAGGCAATGCGAGCAGGAGCAAAAGAGTTTCTAAACTCCCCGCTGAAGCTTGATGAACTTCTAGCGGCAATTGAGAGAGTTGACACCGCAGTTGGCGGAGAGAAAAGAGCAAAGGGCGGATCGATCATCACAATTGCCGGAGCCTCCGGTGGAGTCGGCTCGACTTCTGTTGCCGTCAATGTCGCCGTTGCCATGGCACAACAACCGGGCAACACTGTCGCACTTGTCGATCTCGACTTTGCACTCGGTGATGCCGATGTATTTCTGGACATGATCCCGGAATACACTCTGCTCGATGTCACCCAGAATATTTCGAGACTGGACTTGGCGCTCCTTCGCAAATCGCTGACGAAACACGATTCAGGGGTCTACCTTCTGCCGCGCCCCGTACAGATCGAGGACATCGACATCGTGCCGCCAGACGATTTCCGTCGCGTGCTTGGGCTTCTGAAGTCTTCGTTCACCCACGTTATTGTTGACCTCTCAAAAACATACAATCGGTTAGACGTAGCCGCCCTAGAATCTTCTGACACTGTCGTTCTGTTAACTCAACTGGATCTTCCATGCCTTCGAAACGTTGTCAGATTATTTTCCGCCTTTGAGCAGTACCAAGGCGTTTCTCAGAAGGTCAAAGTCGTCGTCAATCGTAGCGGCCTAGACAAAATGCAAATCAGTGCCGACAAAGCCGAAGAGACTATCGACCGCGAAATTTACGCTCGCATTCCGAACAACTACTTCGTGATCTCTGAGTGCCGTAACAATGGTGTTCCGCTGTTAATGCAGTCGCCTAAGACAGCCATCACGTTGGCCATCCAAGACTTGGCCAATAAGCTCAACGGATACTCCCCAGAAGAGGGCGATGAGTCCGACGACAATGGTGGAAAGAAGAGCTGGCTGAAGTTCCTGTCCAAAGGCGCGGGATAAGTTTCGGGTCGCCCCGAATCTCGTTTCGGTTTGGCCCTCTGAAGCGTTAGCGGTTTTACCTACGTAACATTCTGTTCTCGGAAATGTTCGTTTTGGGTCGGAATCAGACAGTTCAAGATCCCGCGCAACACCTCCGCGGGAGAGCCATTGGCGTCGACTTCGGCGATCATATCTGTTGGAAAGCAAGCCAACAGCGGCGCTGATCTCTCACGGTAGACCTTAAAGCGTCGTCGGATGACTTCTTCATTGCCGTCGTCAGCGCGGTTTTCACGGATCGCACGCCGCCTCATCCGGTGCACCATATCCTCCTCGTCACTGCA